>DYKK01000279.1 GCA_020722625.1 Anaeromyxobacter dehalogenans | reverse complement strand
CCTCCGCATGGAAGGGTAACGTCATTGCGTGGGTCTTGTCAAGAGGAAATACCTACATGAGACCGTATGGTCCAAACTCCAGAGAGACGCGAGCAGGGCTCGCGTCTCCAGGGGAACCACGAAGAGACCTTGTCGCGATCCTCCTCTTCCGGGGCGGCACGGCCCCCGGGTTGTGATATCTTGTTTCGGGAACCCGGGAACAGGAGCCCGCGCAATGAACCGTCCGGCAGTCGTCTTGCTGGGAATCGCGCTCTCGTGCGGTGCCGGTTCGACCACCTCCTCCGACAAGGGCCGCGAAGCGGCCGGGCCGCCGGACGCGTCGCGGGACGCCCTTCAGGACGGAACCGCCGAGGTCTGTGAGCCCGACTGCGAGGGAAAGTTCTGCGGCCCCGACGGGTGCGGCGGCTCCTGCGGGTCGTGCGGCTCGGGCCAGTTCTGCGCGGTCTCCATCGGACGGTGCGTTCCGGACTGCACGGACGCCTTCGAGCCCGACAACGACCCGTCCCACGCGGTTCCTCTCGTCCCGGGCGTCCCCCAGGACCATTCCCTGTGTCCCCCGGACGACCAGGACTACCTTCGCGTCGAGGTCGCGTGGCTTTCGCACCTGAGGATCGAGGTCGTCGCGGGCCCGGGCGTCCCGCTCCTGCTGGAACTCCTCGACGGCGCCGGACAGCCCCTGAACACCTCGGACCCGGATGAGGCCGGCCGGGCGGTCATCGAGTGGGACGGCCTGGAGGCCGGTGTCTATCAGGTTCGCGTCTCCCTGGACGAGCCCGGGGAATACCTCATGAAGTACCAGGTCCGCCTGGAGGCCACGTGCGTGCCCGACTGCGGCGACCGGGAGTGCGGGGACGACGGGTGCGGCGGGTCGTGCGGCGAGTGCGGCCCCGGGTTCCAGTGCGGCCCGACCGGCGCCTGTCAGTCCTCGTGCGCGGACGACCTCGAACCGGACGACTCGCCTGATCAGGCCCTCGCGGTCGAGCCGGGTCAGTCCGTGGTCCAGACCCTCTGCCCTCCGGGGGACGAGGACTGGCACCGGATCACGGTGGCGGAACCCTCCCACGTGCGCGTTCGCCACGACATCCCCGACGGCCCCGGCGTCGAGGTCTATCTGCTCGCGAGCACCCTGACGGAGGAGGACTTCGACCTGCTCGTGGGGCAGGGTCAGACCGTGTTCAAGGACATCCCCGCCGGGACCCATTTCCTGATGACGCGCTGCGAGGACTGGCACCTCCAGGTCCTCGAGTACCGGATCGTCGTCGAGTTCCTGTGCGCCCCCGACTGCGGGGACCGCGAGTGCGGGGACGACGGATGCGGGGGGTCCTGCGGCGAGTGCCCGGACGGAGCCCCGTGCGAGGACGGCGTCTGCGCGTGCGTGCCCTCGTGCGTGGACCGTCAGTGCGGGGACGACGGATGCGGCGGCTCGTGCGGCGAGTGCCCCCCGGGGTTCGATTGCGACGACGGGGTGTGCGTCTGCGAGCCCCAGTGCGCCGGCAAGGACTGCGGGCCGGACGGATGCGGCGGGTCGTGCGGCGAGTGCGACCCCTACAGCACCTGCGACGCGCAGGGGGTGTGCGCCTCGACCTGCGTGGACCCCTTCGAACCGGACGCGGAGCCCGGCGTGGCGCACGTCCTGTATCCCGAGGTCCCCCGGACGCACTCGATCTGTCCCGGAAACGACCAGGACTGGTTCCTGTTCACGCTCGCCGACGATCGGGACGTCACGGTCCGGGTCTCCGAGGCCGCGGCGCCCGTGGACCTGTATCTGCTGGACGTGAACCTCGTCGAGGAGGACTTCGCCGCGACCGGTCCCGACGGCTCGGGCCAGGCCGGCCCGGACACGTTGCCCGCGGGCGTCTATTTCGTCCGGGTCGAGTCCTCCGACCCCGGCATCCAGGTCCCGACCTACCGGATCACCGTGTCCGTGACGGGACCGTGATCTCCGGTTGCCGGGAGATCGCTTTTTTTTCTTGACAACCGCAGTCCCACCCACAAGAATGCGGCTGTTCTCGTGGAAATCGGTTGGCCGAACTCTTGCTGGGGAGGATGCCATGAGCCGTCTCGTCCTCGGGTCGTTCCTGTGCGCCGTGGTCCTGGTGTTGTCGGGTTCCGTGAACGCCGACTCGTCCGAGTGGATGATGTACCCCGTCAACGACGAGTCGTCGCTCGAGAAACTGATCTCGCGCTACATGAAGAAGGTGGACGGCGTCGAGGCCGAACTCCGCTTCATCGGGGATGCCGAGGACGACCTCGCCCTCCTCTACCAGTTGAAGCCCAAGGCCGCGCCGACCATCAAGTGCGGCGTGGACACCCAGGTCAGCGGCCGCGACGAGGGCAAGGTCACCGAGCGGGTCGTCAAGATCACGTGCTTCTACGTCCTGCCCGAACGGATCAAGACCGCGAAGATGCGCGAGCGGCTGTTCGAGGCCATCAACAAGTTCCACCAGAAATACTGGATGCCGCAGCGATTCTACCTCGACAAGGACGGCGACGTCGTGGTGGACAACGCGATCAACATCCCCGGCAAGGGGTTCCCCGTGCACGCCGAGATGATCCGCGACGTGCTCCTGCGCACGGTGTCCGGCTGGAACCAGTTCTACGAGTTTCTCGTGGACGAATGCGACCTGCCCAAGGTGTCCGGCGGCGAGTAGTCCGGCACCACCGCGCGCCCCGTGCTACAATCCGCCCCCGTGAACGGCCGGACCATCGAGCCCAGGGTCCTGAAGGGGTTTCGCGACTTCCTCCCCGAGGAGGAATCGTCCCGGAGCGCCATGCTCCGCGTCATCGCCCGGGCCTTCGAGACGTGCGGCTTCGCCCCGCTCCAGACCCCGGCGATCGAGTACCTGGACATCCTGACCGGGAAGTACGGGGACGAGGGCGAGAAACTCCTGTATCGGTTCAAGGACCACGGCGATCGGGACGTGGCCCTTCGCTACGACCTGACCGTGCCCCTGGCCCGCGTGGTGGCCCAGCATCGAGACCTCCCGCGCCCGTTCAAGCGCTACCAGATCGGGACGGTCTGGCGCGCCGAGAAGCCCGCGCACGGACGGTTCCGCGAGTTCGTGCAGTGCGACGCCGACATCGTGGGGTCGGCCTCGCCGCTCGCGGACGCGGAGTGCGTCATGGCCGGGGTGCTCGCGCTCGAGTCGCTCGGCGTGGACTTCGAGGTCCGCATCGGACACCGCGGGGTGTTGAACGCGCTGCTGCTGCGGCACGGCGTCGCGGACCCCGGGCTCCAGGTCGCGGTCCTGCGCCGGGTGGACAAGGCCGAAAAGGTCGGCTGGGACGAGGTCGGGCGACTCGTGGCCGACCTCGTGGGGCCGGACACCTCGCGCGGGCTGTGCGGCGCGATCCGCTCGGGGGGGGAGGAGGCCGCGGCGGACCTGGCCGACCTGGCGCCCGGGGCCGCGTCGCACCTGCGCGCCGTGAGCGATTGCCTCGCGCACCTCGGCATCGCGGCGCGGGTTCGCGTGGACTTCAGCATCGCCCGCGGGCTCGACTACTACACCGGGACCGTGTTCGAGACGGTCCTGCGCGACCTCCCCGGGGTCGGGTCCGTGATGAGCGGCGGCCGCTACGACGGCCTGACGAGGCTGTTCGGCGACGAGGACTGCCCCGCCGTGGGCCTGAGCATCGGGGTGGACCGCCTGTTCTCGGCCCTCCAGGAACTCGGCCGCCTGCCCGGGACCCGCTCGGGGCCGGTCGCGGTCGTGTGCCCGGTCGGGGACGAGGCGCTCGCCCCGTCGCTCCGCGTCCTCGCGGACCTCCGGGCCGCCGGGGTCGCGTCCGAGGCCGTCCCCGACCCGTCGTGGCGGCTCAAGAAGTCCCTCCAGTACGCGGCCCGCCGGGCGGCGCGGTTCGCCCTGATCGTGGGCGAGGCCGAGGTCGCGGCGCGGACCGTGACCGTGAAGGACCTGGACCGCGGAACCCAGACGACCCTGGCCTGCTCCGACGCCGTCTCGGTGGTCCGCCGGAGCCTCGCGGGCGCGGAGGACGGACGTGCCGTCTGACAAGGCGCTCGAGGAGGAACTGACCGACCTCAGGGGCCGGATCGAGCGCCTGCGCGTGCTCTACCAGCAGTATTTCATGGGCATGGAGCGCATCCCACCCCTGGTCCAGCGCGAGCAACTGGAGCGTCGCGTCCGCGAGTCCGCCCTGAACGACGTGCGCCGCGCGGCCGTCAAGTTCCGTTTCCAGAGCCTGATCCAGCGGCTGCGCACCTACGAGGTTTACTGGGACCGGCTCCAGCGCGACATCGAGGAGGGGCGCGTCGAGCGCGGGGTGGCCCAGGAGGGGGGACTCCGGCCCGCGCGCGCCCCGAGGGCCGACGACGCGGAACCGTCCGCCGCGCAACCGGAACCGGCCCCGCACGACCCCGTGGAGACGCTGTACCGCGACTTCCTCCGGGCCCGCGAGCAGGTCGGGCTCCCTGTCGAGGGGATCACCCTCGACGCCTTCCGCCTGAGCATCGAGCGCCAGCGCCGCATCCATTCGGAGCGGCTCGGGGTTCCCGACGTCTCGTTCACCGTGGTCGCCAAGGACGGCAAGGTCGTGCTCCAGGCCAGACCACTCGCGTGACCCAGCCCGGGG
>DYKK01000278.1 GCA_020722625.1 Anaeromyxobacter dehalogenans | reverse complement strand
TGGCGTTTCCGTGCGTTGACGAGTGCGGTTCCGATGTGGATACTACGCCCTCGTCCCGGGGCGGCCCGAGGGCGTGGCCGGCGCGCGGGGAGCGGCGGTTGAAGACGGTCATCCTGGACAAGGTCGGGTCGGTCACCCTGAACTGCCACCTCTCGAACGTCGTGCGTGTCGGCCACGAGGTCGAGGCGGTCGAGGGCGGGGTGATCGCCGTCCGGGTGCTGACCTCGAAGAGCACATACAACCGGCTGGAACTCCCGAGCGGGCGCCTGTCCAAGGTCAAGCCGGGCGACGTCGTGGCGGGCGCCCTCGGGCACCGCAAGGGACTCGTCGGGTACTCGGGACACCTGCCGGAGTCCGTGCGTCCGGGGGATCGCCTTCAGATCCTCAACGCGGGCGGCGTCATCGGGGTCTGCGACAGCATCAATCCCGACCTCGGCCGCCCCTTCGATTGCGAGGTCGTGGGCCAGGTCCTTCACTTCCCGTACCTGGGCGAGCGGATCGGCGTCCCGGCCCGCATCTCGCAGGGCGCGCTGCCGATCACCCGCGTCCTGGACGTGAAGGGGGTGCCCGTGGTGGCCGTCGTCGGGTCCTCGATGAACGCGGGCAAGACCGAGGCCGCATGTTCCCTCGTCCAGGCGTTCACCCATCGGGGCCTGCGGGTCTCGGCGGGCAAGACCACCGGGGTGTCGCTGCGGCGGGACATCCTGGCCATGGAGGACTCCGGGGCGCGCAGGACCCTGATCTTCACGGATTTCGGCGTGGTCACGACCACCGCGGAGAACGCCCCGCCCACGGCGCGCTCCCTGCTGACCCGACTGGCCGCGGACGGACCCGATGTCATCGTCCTGGAACTGGGGGACGGGCTGCTCGGGCTGTACGGGGTGGACGCGATCCTCGACGACGAACCGGTCCGCGCCTGCCTGGGGGCCGTGGTCCTCGCCGCGAGCGACCCGGTGGCCGCGTGGGGCGGGGTCCGACTCCTGAAGGAACGCCACGGCCTCGGGACCACGGTCGTGACCGGACCCGCGACGGACAACGCCGCCGGGACGGGGCTGATCGAACGGCACCTCGGAGTCCCGGCGGTCAACGCGCGGTCGGACCCCGGGGTCCTCGCGCGGACGGTCCTGCGAGCCCTGGGCAAGGACGCCCCCGCCGCGGGCGGCGAGGAGGGGAATGGAGACGCGTGACGCCATCTCGGTCGCGGTCGTCGGCGGCACCGGGTACGTGGCCGGGGAGGTGTTGCGGCTGCTGGCCGGTCACCCGGTCTTCCGGCTGAACGCGGTCGTCTCTCACGCGCACGAGGGCGAGCCGGTCGTCCGGGCCTTCCCGCACCTGGCCGGGGTCCTGCCGGACGGCCTCGTCTTCCGGGCCCTGCCCGAGTGGACCGAGCGGGATTGGCGGGCCGGGGCCGCGCGGGGCGTGTTCCTGGCCTTGCCCCACGGCGAGACCTCGAAGGTGGTCGCGGGACTCCTGGACGGCCGGGGTCCGCCCGACGCGCACCTCGTGGACCTGTCCGCGGACTTCCGGTACCCGGACGCGGCGGACTTCGAGCGGATCTACGGCGTGGAACACGCGGCGAAGGGGCACCTCGCGGACTTCACGTGCCTGGTGCCCGAGCAGCACGACGGCGGACCGGTCCGCCACGCGGTGCAGCCCGGATGCTTCGCCACGGCCGTGACGCTTGCGGCCTGGCCGTTCGCGCGCCTGGGGTTGACCGAGGGACCGGTCTTCGCCTCCGCGGTGACCGGGTCGTCCGGGAGCGGCCGCACCCCGCGCGAGACCACGCACCACCCCGCGCGCCGGAGCGACCTCGTCGCCTATTTGCCCCTGGCGCACCGGCACGAGCCGGAGATGTGCCGCCTGATCGCCTACCCCCTGGGCGAGGGCTGGGAGGTGGAATTCGTGGCGCACTCGGGGCCGTTCGTGCGCGGCATCCACGCGACGGTGCGGATGACGCTGCGCGAGCCCGTGGCCGCGGAACGGCTCGTCGAGCGGGTGAACGAGTGGTACGGTCCGCGCGGTCCCTTCGTACGGGCCTCGGCCGGCATGCCCCACCTGACGGGCGTCGTGGGGACCAACCGCTGTGACCTGGGGGTCGCGACGCGCGGGCGGACCCTGGTCGTGACGTCGGCCCTCGACAACCTGGTCAAGGGCGCGGCGGGCGGGGCCGTCCAGTGGATGAACCGGGCCTTCGGCCTGCCGGACGACCAGGGGTTGAGGCTCGGCGGGCCGGGGTGGTTCTAAGGGAGAACCGGACATGGAAGGCTTTGCGACCACGCCCAAGGCGCCCGCGCTCTTCGACGTGTATGACACGCTGCCCCTCGACATCGTCTCGGGGGCCGGCGTCGTCCTGCGCGAGGCGGACGGGCGCGAGGTCCTGGACTTCTACGGCGGGCACGCGGTGGCCGTGCTCGGACAGGGCCACCCGGGGGTCGTCGCGGCCCTGGAGCGCCAGGTCCGCGCGCTGATGTTCCAGAGCAACCTGATTCCCCTCGACGTGCGGGAACGCGCGGCGCGTCGCCTGCTCCGGTTCGGTCCGCCCGGGATGGCGCGCGTCTTCTTCGTCAACAGCGGGGCCGAGGCGAACGAAAACGCCCTGCGTCTGGCCTTCCGGGTCACGGGGCGGCCGCGCGTCGTGGCCGTGGAGGGGGCGTTCCACGGCCGCACCGCGGCGGCCGGGGCCGTCACGGACGGCGGCGGGGGTCCGGGCCGCGAAGGGGCGGTGGGTGGGCTGCCCCGATGGTACGGCTTCCCACAACGCCCGTTCCCGGTCACCTTCGTCGACTTCGAGGACCTCGTCGGGCTGGAGCGCGAGGTCCAAGACGACGTGGCCGCCGTGATCGTGGAGCCCGTGCAGGGCGTGGCCGGGGCGCGCGCGATGTCCACCACGTTCCTGCGGGCCGCGAGGGACTTGACGCGCCGGAGGGGGACCGTGCTGATCTTCGACGAGGTCCAGTGCGGGATGGGGCGCACGGGGTACCCGTTCGCGGCCCAGGCCCACGGGGTGACGCCGGACGTGCTGACCGTGGCCAAGGGGCTCGCCGGCGGGTTTCCGGCCGGGGCCGTCCTGGCCCGCGAGGAGGTCGCGTCGCGCATGGGGCACGGGGACCTGGGGACCACCTTCGGCGGGGGACCCCTGGCCTGCGCCCTGGTCGAGGCGGTGATAGACGCCATCGAGGGCGAGGGCTTGCTGGAAAACGTGCGGAGGTTGTCGGACCGGATGCGGCGCGAGTGCGTGAGGGGCCCGGTCGAGTCGGTCCAGGGGATGGGGTTCCTGCTGGGCCTGCGCACGAGGCCGGAGGCGAGGTGGGTGCTCGCGGAACTGCGGGGCCGGGGGATCCTGGCCGGCGCGGCCCGCGACCCCCACGTGGTGCGACTGCTGCCGCCCTTGATCCTCGAGGACGCCCACGTGGACCGCCTGGTCGAGGCCCTGGATTCGATGCCCGCGGAACCACCCGGAAAGGAGATGCCATGACCCGACCACTGAGCCACGAGGCGGACATGGAAGCCCTCCAGCGGGCCGTCCCCTACCTGAAACTGTTTCACGACAAGATTTTCGTGATCAAGGTCGGGGGCGAGGCGGCCGGGGAAGACGGGCGTTCGTCCGTCGCGGCGCAGGTCCGCGTCCTGTGGTCGCTCGGCATCCGGGCCGTCCTGGTACACGGCGGCGGCCCGCAGACCACCGCGTTGTGCGAGCGCCTCGGGGTCCCGACCCCGTTCGTGGGAGGGCGCCGGGTGACGGACGCGGCCACGCTGGACGCGGCGGTCATGACGCTGAACGGGGCCGTGAACACGGCGTGGGTCGCCTCGTTTCGCGCGCTGGGGGTCCCCGCGGTGGGCGTCTCCGGCGTGGACGCCGGGCTGATCCGGGCCCGGCGGCGGCCTCCGACGCGCGTGGACGGGGCCGCGGAGGAGGTGGACTTCGGGTTCGTGGGGGACATCGAGGGGGTGGACCCCTTGCTCCTCCGGACGCTCCTGGGAGGCGGGTTCTTGCCCGTGGTCAGCCCGGTGAGCGCGTCCGGGGACGGGACGGTTCTCAACGTGAACGCGGACACGGTCGCGGCGGCGCTGGCCGTGGCCCTGCAGGCCGAAAAGATGATCCTCGTGACCGGGGTGCCGGGGCTGCTCGAGGACCCGGCGGACCGCACGTCGCTCGTCAGTTACGTGGACCTCGACGGGGTGCAGAGGCTGCGGGACCGGGGCGTGGTTGCGGGCGGGATGCTGCCCAAGGTGCGGGCGGCCGAGGCCGCGATCCGCGGGGGGGTCCGGCGCGTGCACATGATCGGGTGGCGCGAGCCGTCCTCGCTCCTGATCGAGGTCTTCACGAACGACGGGGCCGGGACCATGATCGTGCGGGACCTGAAGGACCTGGCCGCGGCGGAGCCGGGAGCCTTGCCGGGGGACCCGGAATGACCGACGAGGACCTCCTGGCGTTCCATCGGGACCTGGTGGCGATCCCGTCCGTGTCGGGGGCCGAGGAGGCTGCGGCGGCGTTCGTGGCCGGGTTCCTGGGGGCGCGCGGGGTCGAGGTCCGGCGGGTGGGCCGGAGTGTCCTGGCGGTGTCCGGGGCGGGCCGCGCGCCGGTCCTGGCCCTGAACAGCCACCTGGACACGGTCC
>DYKK01000277.1 GCA_020722625.1 Anaeromyxobacter dehalogenans | reverse complement strand
GGAATTGCTTGAACGGCTGGACGTGTTTGCGCGTCACCGTGTATCATTGAGCGAAGCGGGAGTTTGAAGGAGGTCCGCACCATGGACAGCAGGACGCACGGAGCCGCGCCGGAACGGCGCATCTACGGGGTCGTCGTGGGCATCGTCGTGGACAACAACGACCCGGAAGGACTGTACCGCGTCAAGGTCAAACTGCCGTGGGTCAAGGAGTCGTCCGGGACCTACACGGACACCCCGGACAAGGAGGATTTCCTCTCGACCTGGGCCCGGATCGCGACCTTCATGGCCGGTCCGAAGCGCGGGGCCTTCTGGCTGCCGGAGGTGGACGACGAGGTCCTGGTCGCCTTCGAGCACGGCGACATCCGCAGGCCGTTCGTGGTCGGCTCGCTGTGGAGCCCCGTGGACCCCCCCATCCACGACAACAAGAGCCAGGGCGGGAAGAACCACCTGCGCGTGCTGTACAGCCGGGCCGGAAACGTGGTCCAGTTCGTGGACGAGCCGGGCAAGGAGCAAATCATCATCCAGACGAAGGTGAGCGCGGACGAGGCCATGTCCCGGGACCCGGGCCGCGGCGGTCACCACATCGTCCTCGACGAGACCGGCGGCGCGCTGAAGATCCACATCTCGGACGGCAAGCAGAAGAACTACGTCACGATTGACTCGACGAACGACTGCATCACGGTCGAGAGCAAGGACGGCGACATCGTGTTGAAGGCCCCCAACGGGATGATCCAGTTGCGGTGCAAGACCCTCGACGTCGAGTCGTCCCAGTCGAGCAAGCTCGTGGCCAAGTCCACCATGAACGTGAAGGCGAACTCCACCATGGACATCAACTCCGGGGCCGGGATGACGATCAAGGGGGCCACGGTCAAGATCAACTGAAGTCGGCGCGGACGGGAGCCGCGCCGGCGGTCGAGGCGCCGCCGGCCGGCGCGCCCGGACCGGTGACACGGGGCGTTTCCGGGGAAAGGACTTCGCGTGCCCGCATGAACGTGGATGGATACGAGGTCGAACGGTTCCCGCTCCAGGACCTGGACGGTGGCCTGGTCGGGCTCGTCGTGGCGAAGAAGGCCTGGACCATCGGCGAGGACCGGGTCCTGCGCCCCGCCCCCGACCCCGAGCCGATCCTGTTCGCAAACGTCCTCGAGTCCGGCGACGACCCGACCGCCTCGCCCGTCCGGGTCGAGGCGGACACGGCGCTCGTGAAGCCGAAGGCGGACCTCGTCGTGATCGGGACGGCCTACGCCCCCGGCGGGGACCCGGCGCCGTCGTTCGATGTCGGCCTGACGTTCGGGTCCTTCCGGCGGACCCTTCGCGTCTTCGGTCCCCGGCGGGCCGTCTATCGGAAACCCGTCCGCGAGACGAAGAAAGAGGTCGTCTATTCGCCCCCGCTCTTCACGGAACCCACGCCGGTCCGGCGCGTGGCGATGTCGTTCACGAACTCGTACGGGGGGGTGGCCCGGTATCGGCTTCCGGACTCCGAGGACGTTCTCGAAATCCCGTGCCCCTGCAACCCCTTCGGCAAGGGGTACTGCGTGCAGAACTCGCCCGAGGGCCTGGACGGGCTGGATCTCCCTCAGATCGAGGACCCGGCCGCGCTCCTCACGCCCGAGACGCTCGTGCGCGAGATCGGGGCGCCCGAAAACGTCCCGCTGGCCGCGGGGCTCGGGTTTTTCGGGAGCGGATGGTACCCCCGCGTCGCCTACGCCGGGGTCATGCCGCACGAGGTGGACCGCGTGAAGGCCCAGGTGCGCGAGCAGGCCGCGGCACTCGACCCCGACAAGGACGCGGCCGCCATCGAGATGCTGCGCGACTTCGACCCGCCGGTCCTGGCCCCCGAGTTCTTCCAGGGCGCGGCCCCCGGCCTGGCCGTCCCCTTCCCGAGGGGCGACGAGAGCGTGGCCCTGAAGAACCTGTCCCCCTCGGGGCACCTCGCCTTCAACCTGCCGGGCCTCCGTCCCCTCGTGACGCTGGACCTCGGCCGGGGACCCGAGATCGTGCCCCTCGTGCTGGATACGGTGGTGATCCTGCCCGAGGAGATGCGCCTGCTCCTGACGTTCCGAGGTCGCGTCTCCCTGGGAGGTCCGGAACTTGCGGAATCCCTTCCGACCGCACCGATGGAACTCCACGAAACAAGCGTCGGCGACTACGAACGCGCCCTGTCGGATCGGAAGAACATCGTCCCCGCCTGAACCGGCGGGGGGTCAAGGGCTGCACGTTCGGTGGTGTCCCCCCGGGGGCGCCGGACGCGCGGGAAGGGGGGCAGGACCATGACATCTCGCACCGAGGACGAGACCCTCCTGAAGGAGTGCTTCGAGCGCGGCGGCTGCCTGCGCATCCGCCACGACGACCTCGAGCGCGGGAGGCACGGTGGGGTCGAACTCCGGCTCGTGGTCTCGGGCCCGACCGAGAAGCGCGAGGTCCTCCGGGCGCTGGATCGGCTCCAGATCCATCATGGTCGCGTCTATCAGAAGCGGCCGGGAACGCGCCGGTGGGTCGTCCCGATCTACGCGCGCCGGGGTGTGATCGCGTTCCTGAAGACCGTCCGGCCGAAGGGGGCGACGGCCATGGCCCGCCGGGTCCTCGAGTCGGCGCGGCGCCCCCTCCAGGCCCCGCGCTCGCGACGACGGGAAGCGACCGTTCCTCCGGCGCGAACCTAGCCGGGTCCGGAGGGATCGAGACGCCGCTGCGTGGCCTCCAGCACGGAACCGACCTCCCGGCGGACCCCCTCCAGGCGGGCCAGGGTCTGGACGCGCAAGGTTTCCGCGAGTCCGCGGTCGGACAGCCCCGGCAGGTTGATGAGCACGTTCAGCGCGGCCCCCTCGGCGCCGGCCAGGGCCATGGCCGCCGCGACCCCGGCGTCCGACAGGCAGTTCGGGTTCCCGAGGGCGGCGACCTCCCCGGCCAGTTCCGCGGTGCGGGCGCACAGCCGCACGACCTCCGCGGGGACCTCGGCGGCCTTTCGCTCGGCCTCGTCCAGCGCGCGCCTGCGTTCCTCCGACCCCTGGGGGAGGCGCCTCGCGGCCATGACCGCGGCGAACGCCGCCGAATCCTCGCTGACGAGCGCAAGCAGGCCCTCCTTCAGGGTCTGGGCCTCCAGGGCGACCCCCAGGAGGCGCCCGGGTCCACCGCGGCGGCCCGCGAGCGGACGACCGGCCTGGCGGACCGAGAGGTTGGCCGCCATCGCGGCGAGGGCCCCGGCCAGGGCTCCGGCCAGGGCCGCCACCGACCCACCGCCCGGGACCGGGCTGTCCAGGCTCACGTCGTCCGCGAACTCGCGGACGGTCCTGTCGGTCAGGGCTCTGCGACCTTCCGCCAGTCGGTACTCGATCACTTTTTGTTCCGAGACAAATGGTTTGAC
Organism: Anaeromyxobacter dehalogenans; assembly: GCA_020722625.1. GTDB lineage: Bacteria > Myxococcota_A > UBA9042 > DTJE01 > DTJE01 > DYKK01. The sequence continues at coordinate 1,286 of DYKK01000277.1, read as the reverse complement.
ATCAGATAATCCAAGGGAACGGACCGCGATGTGCACGACCTCCCTCTCCGGGGCGGCCGGGGACAGGCCCTGGCGTTCGAGGTAGTACCGGCCGGACAGGGTCAAGGCGTCGAGGGGGACCAGGCCCACGACCTCGCTGCCGGTCACGGACACCCCGAGCGCGGACGCGAGCCGACGCGCCTCCTCGTAGAGGACGTGCAGGGGGGTCCGGCGGAAGTTCAGCACGTTGATCGAGACCTGGGCGATCCCGTATTCCTCGATGACCCAGCCCACCGCGCGCACGTCCCGGAAGGTCCCGGGGGTGTGGAGGTTTTCGCCCGACGGGCCGCGGAGGGCTTCCCCGTCCGGGTCGCGGGCGATCCCCCCGGCCTCTCGCAACCGGACCGCGATCCGGGAGGCCGTGGCGCGGTCCCGCGTGTTGAGGTTGATGTTGTAGGCGATCAGGAACTCGCGCGCCCCGACCACGGTCGCCCCGCTGCGGGGCACGAACTCCGCGGGACCGAAATCGGGCGCCCAGGCCGGGTCCCGCAGCCGCTCCGCCAGTCCCTCGTACTCCCCCTGGCGGATGTCCGGCAGGTTGCGCCGGGCCGGCGTCGTGGCCGCCTCGCCGTACAGGTACACCGGGATGCCGAGTTCTCGGCCCACGCGTTCGCCCACGCGACGCGCCATCGCGACGCAGTCGGCCATGGTCACGCCGCGGACCGGGACGAACGGGCACACGTCCGTGGCCCCGATGCGCGGGTGCTCCCCGTGGTGGGACCGCATGTCGATCCGCTCCGCGGCGACGCGGATCGCCTCGAAGGCGGCCGCCTCGACCGCCTCCGGAGACCCCGCCATCGTCACCACGGTCCGGTGGGCGGCCGCGCCCATGTCCACGTCCAGGACGGTCGCCCCCGCCCTCTCCATGGCCCCGGTGATCGCGGAGAGGACCTCGCGGTCCCGCCCCTCGCTGAAGTTCGGCACGCACTCGACGATCCGATTCATGGCACGGTCTCCTCCGTCGGTCCGCCCCCCTCGCCGGCGTCGCACGACGCGCCCTCGCACTCGCCGAGCACGGTCAGGACCGGATAGCGGGAACGGTTGGGTGCCTCACGCAGCCTCGACAGGAGCCTCCCGCGGACCCGGACCGTGGCCGGTCCGGTCCCGATCGCGCCCGGGGTCTCGAACCGGGCGGCGAGCGCCCCGACGGGCCCCGCCGGGTCGTCGGGCTCCAGGAAGACCCGCTGCCACACGCCGCCCGCGGGTCCCCCGCCATCAGATCCCGGCGGCCCATTTGCCTCGCCGGC
>DYKK01000276.1 GCA_020722625.1 Anaeromyxobacter dehalogenans | reverse complement strand
GGACCTCGCCGGGGCGCTCGGGAGGGGCGGTCCAGGTCCGGAAGCCCTTGCGCCGTCCCGCGTCTTCCAGCAGTTCGCTCACGACCCACCTCCATCGCGCTCCAGGACCTCGGACCGGTACAGGTCGCGCAGGGCCTTCGCCACCGGACCCACGCGCCCGCCCGCGACCTCGTGCCCGTCCACCCGCACCACGCCCAGGACCTCGGTCGTGGTGCCGCACAGCATCACCTCGTCCGCCTCGAACAGGTCCGCGACGGTCACGTCGTCCTCGCGCACCCGGCGCACCGCCCGGCGCGCCAGGGGCAGCAGGGCCGCCCGCGTGGCGCCCGCGAGCAGCCGGTCGGACAGGGGCGGCGTGGTCAGGACCCCGTCCTTCAGCACGAACAGGTTGGTCGAGGTCCCCTCGAAGACCCGGCCGTCGCCCGCCCGGAACAGGGCCTCGTGGGCCCCGAGCCGGTTCGCCTCGATGCGGGCGAGCGTCCGCGGCAGCAGGTTGGTCGTCTTCAGGTGCGCATATCTCCAGCGGATGTCCTCGAAGGTGATCACGGCCACGCCGCGGGCGTACGTCTCCTCGGCCAGGCACGTGTGCGGGTTTACGGCGATGAGTACGGTCGGCTCCGCGGGCATCTCCGAGTCCGACCTCCTCCCCACGTCCCCGCGCGTCACCTGGATGTAGATCGTCCCGTCCGACAGGCCGGACCGCTCGATCAGCCGGGCCACGCGCGCGGCCAGGTCCTCCTCGGGCGGGACGCGTTCCATCCCGATGCCCCGCGCGCTCGCCAGGAGCCGCAGGCAGTGGACCCCCCACAGGACGGGCCGCCCCCGGTGGAATCGGACCGCCTCGAACACCGCGTCCCCGAACAAGAACCCCCGGTCCCACACCGACACCCTCGCCTCGCCCGCGGGCAGGACCTCTCCGTTCAGGTCCACCAGGGCCCGGCCGCTTCCAGCCGCCACCATCCTCCGCCTCCTTCTCACCGGCCCCCGCGGGGTCCCGCCTCCACCGCGAAGCGCTTCATGGCCTCGGGCCACAGGAGGCCTTCCGGGTCTTCCAGGACCTCTCCCCGCAGCATCCGGAGTCCCAGGGCGTACCCCAGGAGCCCCACCGTGTCCTTGTCTCGAAGACGGACCCTGCGGGTCACCGGCTCGTCGTTCACGCGCACCCGTTCCCCGTCCGGCGGTACCAGGTACTGCGCCCGGGGCCCGAAATTCTCGATCGTGACGGTCTCGGCCCCGGGGAGAGCCAGGTCCGCCGGAGGGTCCCCGACCCGGAACTCCGTGCACCGCGTCACGAACAGGTGCCAGGGTCTCGCCGACTCGTGGTCCAGGTTCAACTGGGACCACACGGAGATCGCGATCGCCACGTCCGACACGCGACCGCCCTCGACGAGCCGCAGGGTCACGTCCCCGATCCCGATCTCATCGCCGTAGCGCAGTTCCTCGGTGTAGGCCTCGATGCGCTCGTCGTTCAGGCGCGCGGGCGAGTCCCCGATGCGCCTCAAGTGGAACCGCCCGTCCACGTAGGACAGCATCAGGTGGTGCGCGGTGACGGACGGTTCCCGGATGCGGACCGCGTTGTCCTCGTCCGACCCGATGGCGGTCACCGTGTTGCGGATCCGATAGCGATACACGCGGTTGCGGACCTCGATGAAGAGGTACGCCTCGGCCGAGATCGCGTCCTGCCTCGGCGCCATCGTCCATCCTCCCCGTCTCGTGACCAGGCGTCGGCGTCGCCGACCCGCCGGGCCGGCGGCTCCCGGTTCGCGCGCGATGGGTCACGCCTGGAGCGCGCGCAACGCCTCCTCGAGTCGGCCCGCGGCGGCCTCCATCTCGGCCGCCTTGTCCTCTTCGGCCTCGACCACGTCGGGCGGAGCCTTCTGAAGGAAGGCGGCGTTCGCGAGTTTCCGCCGCACGCCCTCGAGCCCCGCGCGCGTCCGGTCCAGTTCCTTGCGCAACCGGCGGACCTCGGCCTCGACGCGTTGTGTTCCGATCCCCACCAGGCACTCCGCGAACGGGAGGACCACGACCGCGTCGCCGGCCCCGCGCGCGGCGCGGTCGTCCAGGCGCAGGTCCCCGATGCGTCCCAGCCGGCGGATGTCGTCCGCGTGGGTCTCGAGATGGCCGCGCACCACCTCGCTCCGAGGCCGCACCCTCACCGCGACCGCCTCGGACGGTGGGACGCCCACCTGGTTGCGCACGCCCCGGACCGCCGAGATCAGGTCCAGCACCTCGTCCATGGCCGCGGCCTCGTCCTCGCTTCGGGGCAGGTCATCCCCCGTGGGGAACGGGGCGACCACGATGGACTCCGGGACCTCGCCGAGGAACGGCCGCAACCTCTGCCACACCTCCTCGGTCACGAACGGCATGAAGGGGTGCAGGGCGCGCAACAGGTGGTCCAGCACCACGACCAGCACCGCGCGCGCGGCCTCCGCCTTCCCGCCGCCCTCGGCCAGGGCCCCCTTGGACATCTCCACGTACCAGTCGCAGAACCGGTGCCACGTGAACTGGTACAGGCCCGAGGCGGCCTCGTTGAACCGGAACTCCTGAAGCGCCTTCTGCGTCCTCGCCAGGACGTCCGCGGTCCGGGTGAGGACCCAGCGGTCGGCGGGGGACAGGTCCAGGGCCTCCAGGCGCGCGGGTCCCTCGAAGCCCTCCAGATTCAAGAACACAAAGCGGGCCGCGTTCCAGACCTTGTTCACGAACTCCCGGTACCCGCGCACGCGGTCCGCGGACAGTTTCACGTCGCGGCCCTGGGCCGTCAGCGTCGCGAGCGTGAAGCGCAGGGCGTCCGCCCCGACCTCCTCGACCATCTCGAGCGGGTCCACCACGTTGCCGCGGGTCTTCGACATCTTCTGGCCCTCGGCGTCGCGGACCATCGCGTGGAAATAGACGGCCCGGAACGGCACCTTCCCCAGGAAGTGCAGGCCCATCATCATCATGCGGGCCACCCAGAAGAAGAGGATGTCGAAGCCGGTCTCCATGACCGTGTTGGGGTAGAACGTCCGCAGGTCGGGCGTGTCGTCGGGCCAGCCCAGGGTCGAAAACGGCCACAACGCCGACGAGAACCAGGTGTCCAGGACGTCCGGGTCCTGGCGCAGCGCCGTGCCGCCGCACTTCGGGCACCTCGTGTCCGGCGTCGGGTCCTCGACGCCCACGTAGAGCCCGTCGCAGCCGGGCGCCGTGCAGTACCACACGGGGATCTGGTGCCCCCACCACAACTGGCGGCTGATGCACCAGTCCCGGATGTTCTCCATCCAGTGGAAATAGGTCTTTTCCCAGGACTCCGGGACGAACCGGGTGCACTGGTCCGGGTCCCCGTTGCGGCGCCGCACGGCCTCGATGGCGCGCTCGGCCAGGGGCCTTGTCCGGACGAACCATTGGAGCGACACGGTGGGCTCCACGACCACGCCGGACCGCTGGCAGTGGCCGACGACGTGCTTGTAGTCCTCGACGCGCACGAGCAAGCCCTGGGCCTCGAGGTCCCGCACGACGGCCTCCCGCGCCTCGAAGCGGTCCATCCCCCGGTAGCGCTCCGGGGCCTGGTCGTTCAGGCGGGCGTCCTCCGTGAAGATGGACAGGATGGGCAGGCCGTGACGCTTCCCGGTCTCGAAGTCCGCGAAGTCGTGGCCGGGCGTGATCTTCAAGGCCCCGGTCCCGAACGTGGGGTCCACGGCCTCGGCGTCCGCGATGATCGGGATCAGGCGGTCGGTCAGCGGCAGGCGCACCCTCCGGCCGACCAGGTGACGGTAGCGCTCGTCGTCCGGGTGCACGGCCACCGCGGTGTCCCCGAGCATGGTCTCGGGGCGCGTGGTGGCCACGATCAGGCGCTCGTCCGAGTCCGCGACCGGGTAAGCGATGTGCCACAGGTGGCCCTGGACTTCCTTCTCGACCACCTCCAGGTCGGACAGGACGGTCCGGATGGCCGGGGACCAGTTCACCATGCGCTGGGCGCGGTAGATCAGGCCCTCCTCGTAGAGCCGTACAAACGCGGTGCGCACCGCCCGCGACAGCCCGGGGTCCAGGGTAAAGCGCTCGCGCGACCAGTCCACCGAGATGCCCAGGGCCTTCATCTGGGCCACGATGTGGGCGTGCGATTTCTCCTTCCAGGCCCAGACCTCACGGATGAAGGCCTCGCGCCCGAGGTCGTGGCGGGTCACCCCCTTCTTCGCGAGTTCGCGCTCGACGACCATCTGGGTCGCGATCCCCGCGTGGTCCGTCCCGGGGAGCCACAGCGTGTTGCACCCGCTCATCCGTTTCCAGCGAATCAGGATATCCTGAATCGTGAAGGTCAGCGCATGACCCATGTGGAGGACGCCCGTGACGTTGGGAGGCGGGATCGTGATGCAGTACGGCTCGCGTTCGCTCGTGGCCTCGGCGCGGAACCATCCGCGATCCACCCACCGGTCGTACCAGCGGGCCTCCACGTCCCGGTGCAGGTAGCCTTTGGCCAGTGCCTCCATTCACGCCTCCGCGTTTTCAACGGGGGCGGATTATAGCAAACGGCGGGCGACGTGGACGGAAGAACGGGCGGGACACGATCCGCCGTCCCGATCTACGAAGAAACTCGACGCGAACCTGGAGCCGCGGGTACTTGGACAGGTTCAGGAACAGGGTCAGAGGGCAGGTTCCGAAGACAGTGTCAGTGCC
>DYKK01000275.1:3160-4650 GCA_020722625.1 Anaeromyxobacter dehalogenans | reverse complement strand
AGTGACGGCCATGTGGTACGATTCGTGCTTGGTCGAGACCTTGAAAGCGGTCGGGCTGTCCCGGACCGCATCGTCGCAGGCCCGGTTCGGTCCGGGGGTGAGGTGCGGAGTCTCCATGCCGTGAGGGGTGGGGTCTTGATGCCCCAGGGTTGAACGTGAGGTTGCTTCCATGGACGTGAAGAACAAGTACGATCCGAGGGACCTGGAGAAGCAGGACCTGAAGAAGCAGGCCGAGGACGCCGCGAAGCAGCCAGCCCAGGCGCCCGGGCCCGAGGAGGCCCGCTCGAAACACGCCAAGCAGGCCCGCGAGGCCCAGGTCCACGAACCGACGGAGCCGCAAGGATCGGAGCCGTCCGCCTCCAAGACCCCCCCTGCGACGGAAAAGGAGGCGCCCTCCCCCCCCTCCGAATCGGAGGAGACAACGCAGGCCAAGGAGGCCAAGGGGGCAAAGGAGGCCAAAGAAGCCAACGAGGCGAAGGAGGCCAAAGAGGCCAAAGAAACGAAGGAAGCCAAGGACGCCAAAGAAGCGAACAAGGCGCCCTCGGGGCAACAGGCCCCGGAAGGCGCGAAAAAGACCCCCGAGGTCGAGGGGGCCGCGGAGGGAGAGAAGAAGGCCGCGGACGCCGGAAAGAAGGCCACGGAAGGGGGCGCGGAGGCGAAGGGCGCCACCGGCAAGGGCGATGTCGAGCAGCAGGCCGCCGGGGGACCCCAGGGCGCAGGAGGCGGCGACGGGGCCATCCGCTGGACCCCGACCGAGGCCAACAATGCCTCCGTGCAGAGCCCGGCCCCCCCATCGCTCCAGCAGTCCGAGACGATCCTGAACGCCTCCCAGACCGCGGCGGACTCGGCGCCGGTTCTGTCCCCGCAGACGGCGTCCCAGCCTCCCGCGGCTCAGGCGGGCTGGGCCGGCAAGGCCGTCGGCTTCGCGCGACAGACGCTGCAAAGCGCCTTTTTCGGGAACTTCGCCCTGTGGGACCCCAAGGTGAGGGACGGGCTCCACAAGGCGTTCGCGGACTGGTCCGACGTGACCAAGGCCAAGGGGATTGACCGGCTGCCCCCGATCCTGGACCACGTGTACGGGATCGTGGACAGCATCCTCAACTTCACGGGCCCCCTCGGAACCTTCCTGGGGATCGTCTCCTACGCGCGCTACATCCCGATCCCGCCCATTCCGGCCATCGGGTCGGGCCTGTACGTGGTTTCGCAAGTGCTGGAGGCGATCAACTTCGTCCTGGGGATCGTGCGGTTGGTGGTGGCCTCCCTGCGGCCGAGGGTGGACGTGCTCCTGATGGTGACCGCGAAGGACCCCGAGCGACGGCGCAAGTACCAGGAACGCCTGTCGAGCGACCTCGTGGACTTCGCGACCTCGGGGTTCTCGGTCGTGATGTCGGCCGGGATGGGCGGCAAGTTCGTCAAGGGGTTCCGCGAGGCCCGCACGGGCGGGATGTCGGTCCTGGGAAGCCTCAGGAAGGGAGGCGGAAGTTCCCTCG
>DYKK01000275.1:0-3060 GCA_020722625.1 Anaeromyxobacter dehalogenans | reverse complement strand
AGGAAACTGGAAAAATCGGCCACGGTCTTCGAGGCCAAGGGCGGGACGCTCCTGAACAAGACCAATCCCTCCTCGTATGTCAGCAAGCGCAGCGGAGAGGTCCTGCGTACGGAGTACTTTGGGAATAAGGTGTTCGGCAAATATCGCCTCGACAAATATCTCGTCGACCCTGGCCGGACAATCGCGGTCGGCGCCAGCGCCCTCCGGGACGCCGTGACGGCGACCGTGCAGAAGGTGCCCGGACAGGCGGCCAAGGAGGTAAAGGAGGGCTTGGAGGGCCCAGGCCACGCACCCCAGGCCGGGCCTCCCACCGTCCCCCAGGTGCAGGCCGCGGCGGACCAGGGCGGCAAGGCCACCGAACAGTCGCTCAAGAACAACCAGACGCCGCTGTTGAAGACCGAGCCCGTGCCTCCCAAGGAAACCCCCTCCGCCCCGGACCACCTGAAGGCGATCAAGGCCCAGCAGGAGGTCATGAAGACGGTGTCCAAGGCGGCGGAGGAGCAGGTGCTGTCCGCGAAGGCCGGCCAGGAAGAGGGCAAGGCCCTCATGGAGGTGGCGAAGGAGCACCGCAAGGGGGCCGAGCACGCGCAGCAGGAGGCCGCGGGCCACCAGCAGAGGCTCCAGAAGGAGCAGCAGGACGTGCGCAAGGGCCGCCAGAAGGTCCAGGAGGGTCAGAAGCAGCAGCAGAAGGGGAAGGAGGGCTTCGGCAAGGTGGAATCCGAAGGGTCGCGCGCCAAGGGCGCGGTGCCGGGCGGCCGGGTGAACCGCGACGACATCCCCTGGTACAAGCGGGCCTTCCTGTGGGTGGTGGACGAGTTCGAGGGGGCCAAGGCCAAGGTCACGCAGGCGATGACCGGCGTGGTCATGAAGGCCGTGGAAGGCGCGGCGGGCTTCGGGGACGTGGGCCAGAAGATGCAGGACGCGGACCAGCAGGCGCAGCAGCAGGAACAGGTCCTGGCCCAGGAGCCCGCGTTGGTCCAGAAGGCCCAGACCGTGGCCCAGAAGGAGGTCCAGGCCGCGACCGAGGGCGAGCAGAAGGGGGCCCAGCGCGTGGCCGACAACCAGAAGGCCGAGGCCGCCGGGCAGCAGGCGTTGCAGGAGACGAAGAAGCAGGAAGCGGCCCTCCAGAAGGAGGAGCAGCAGGTCCAGGCGGACGCCGCGAAGTACGAGGGGACCTACGGCAAGTCCTTCGACAAACTGAACAAGCACGCGGACGCCTCGCAGGCCGGGGACCTGACGCCGCTCGAGATCCGGTTGAACCAGGAGGTCGCGGCCCTCCAGGACGCGGTGTCGAAACTCCTGGCCGCGATCGCGCAGCACCACGGTCAGGTGGACGCCTCGGTGGGCCAGTACGTGTCGAAGTTCCGGCAGGCTTCGACGCAGTTGGAAGGCGAAGAACGCGCCCAGGCCGTGGCCCAGGCCGAGTCCCTGGGCGCGCAGTTCCGGGGCCGGGCCGCGCAGACCAGGGCCGAGCGCGCGCAGAAGGCCGAGGGGATCGTCCGGGAGGCGCAGGCCTACGGCGGCAAGGCGGCGGACGTGTCCTCGATCGAGGCGGTCTCGAAACTCCTCGGCGAGGCCGTAAGCCAGGCCCAGCAGTTCGATCAGGAAAAGCAATCGGAACTGGACGAGATGCACCAGGCGTTCACGCAGCAGTATCAGGCCCTCTTTCAATGACGAATTCGTCCCTCCCGCCCGCCTCGACACGCACGGCATCGCCCGGTTCGCCCACGGACTCAAAGCCGCCCCTGGAGCTGGCGGGGGCGTGCCGGGAGGCGGCGCGGGCCCTGCTGGCCCTGCGCTGCGAGGCGTTCCGCGCGGCCGGGGTCGCGGCCTCGGCGACGCACGTGCCCGCGGCCGAGGTCGAGCGCTTCGCCTCGACCGGAGACCTGCCGTTCCCAAAGGACCTTCTGGACGAGGTCCGGCCCGCACGGGAGCACCTGGATCGGGCCTTCCAGGATGCCCGTCTCGCCGACCCCTGCCCTCCCCTGGCGCGGCTTCAACCCGCGCTGGGCCTGTCCGACGACGAGGGGCTCCTGGTCGCGGTCCTGCACGCGATCGAGACCACGCCGATCCTGCGCGAGGTCGCCCGTTCTTGCGCCGGGGACCCGGTCGAGTCCGGCCTGACGCCCCTGTTCCTGGCCGAGACCGTCGCGGCCCTGGACCGGGCCCGGACGCGGGCGTTGCTGCGCGCCCTCGGGCCGGGTGGGGCGTTGCGACGCCACGCGCTGATCGAATCACCGGGCTCCGGCGCGCCCGGTTTCCGGGACCCCGTCTTCCTGGAACCTTCCCTGCGCGCATGGTTGTCACTGGAAACGGCCGCCGGACCCGACCCGCGGCTCGTGCCGGCCCAGGACGACCTGCAGGCCGGATACTGGGACGATTCCGCGGTGAGCCGCTTGCGGTCCGCCCTGGCGCTGGCCGCCCGGCGCTCCCCCAAGGCCTTCCGGCTGGCGTGCGTGGGGCCGGACCCCGGCGCGGCCCTGCGCCTGCTCGCCGCGGTCCTCGACGAGGCGGGGCAGGTCCTGATGGCGGCCCGGCCGTCCGGAACGCGGCCCCTCCGCGACGCCGACGGGGAACGGCCCCTGGTGCTGGCCTTGCGGGATGCGCGCCTCCTGGACGCGGTCGCGCTGATCGAGGACCCGGAGCCCTGGCTGGAACGACCCGAGGCCCTGGCGCGGATCGCCGCGCACGCGGGTCCGGTGGTCTTCTCGTCGCGCGCCCCGATCCCCGACCTCTTCCTGTACGTCCACGACCTCGTCGAGGTCGCGATCCCGCCGCCCTCACCCGACGTCCGAGAGCGGTATGTCGCGGCACTGCTCGGCGACGCGCGGGACGCCCCCGCGATCGCGCGCCGGGTCGGCCGCAACTACGCGGCCCCGCTCGAGGTCGTCGAGGCGGCGGTGGCCCAGGCCCGCGCGTCTCCGGAAGGGCTGACGCCGGCGTCGCTGTACGGAGCGGTGCGCGACCAGTTGCGCGTCCACCTGGGGGACCTCGCGGACGTGGTGCCCGTGGGCCAGGGGATGGAGGACCTGGTGCTCCCGGACGACTCGCTCGCCCGCC
>DYKK01000274.1 GCA_020722625.1 Anaeromyxobacter dehalogenans | reverse complement strand
CCCCAGCGCTTCGCGCTGGGAGATGGGGCCCCGCTATCGGACGGTCCACCGGACGGAGCAACCGGCGGGCCAGCGGAATTGACAGGTCCAGCTGCTGGTTCGGCGAACTTGCGGCGAGATCACGCGGCCTTACGGCCACTGAGAACGAGAGAAAGGGGATTCTCGGAAAGTGAACTGACAGAGAAAACGGAGAACCCGATGACCCGGCCCTCGGAGTCGATCTTCTCCATCACACATGGGTTGTCTGTTTCCCTGAAGAAGCCTTCCTTGACGTCGAAGATGACTTCGAGGTAGTCCGCTTCCCGGTCGTACCAGACCTTCACTGCCCTTTCTTCCATAGTTCCCTCCCGGCCATGGGCTTTTCCGTCAAGTACGCGGTCACCACGAAGGCGTCGTCGGGCTTGACCTTCACCACGACCACAACGAACTTCGGGCCAACTCGCGTCATGGGCAAGAACCTGTAGACGAGCCTGACCTCTGGGTCGGCCCTCGAGACCACAATCAAGTCCGGATCACGAATCGCGCCGCAGACATCTTCTTCCAAGCCGACCATCTCGGGGTGTTCGAGGACGTGTGCCCATCGTTCATCGGTGAGCCGCACCGCACGTCCTTCATGGTCAAGCAACACCCGCAAGACAAAGCCCCCAAGCGAACCCAAAGACAGTTTACCTGATTCGGGTCGAGCTGCAGCCCCGGTGCCCGAAGGGCACTGGCGCGACTTGTTGCCGGGGCCGACGCGATACGCACCCAACGTCGCTGCACCGGACGCGCCGGAGGCCGAAGGCCGGCAACTGTCTTCAATACCACCGGCCGTGGTAACTTCCCAATAGGTGGATTTCGGCAGGACCACGCGGTCCGACGCCCGCGCCCCGCGGGTGCGGGGCCTCATCGTCCCATCCGCAGAACCGCCGCCTGCGAGAAGTCCGCCGCGCACAGACCCACGTTCGCCCGGGTCTCCAAGGTCGCGAACAGGGTCGCGTGTCCGCGCCGGAGGTCCACGGCCAGGGCCAGGGCCAGGGGGGGCGGCTCCGAGTCCTCGTCCGGCGAGGCGTTGAAGGCGTGCAACACGACCGCGCGCAGGGACCCGTCGCGGTCGTACCCTTCCTTCCAGGGCACGAGGAACGTCTCCGCGTCCACATACAGGACCACGCGCCCGTATCGCGAGGTCCAGAACTTCGGCCGGCCCTCGACGACATGGACGGGCCGGGGCTCCCACTGGACCCGGGGGTTGAAGTGCGGCGGAGCGTCGAAGTCCACCGACTTCTCGGTCTCGCCCGGCCCGATCCGGACCCCGGCGTGCATCGGGGCGAGCACGGTGCGGGTCTGGAGGAGGGTCCAGTCCCACCACTCCGGGTGGCCCGACAGCCCGCGGATGTCCTCGAAGAGCATGTCGCTTCCGTTCCACGGGACGCCCGGGGCCCCGAAGACCATCTTGAGCGCGCGGCGCAGGGCCGGGACCCACAAGAACCCGCGCTGGTCCACCGGGTCGTCGTGGCGGACCATCAGGGCCAGGGTCCCGGCCTTGTCGTCCGGGGCCTCGCACGCCGCGAGCGAGGCATAGCGGATGCCGCGCGCCTTGAACTCGGGCAGGTCGGGCCTGGGGTCCAGGTCGGTGCGGTCCATGCCCCGGACGAGGTAGGACCACGACCAGTCCTCGGTGCGCTCGACCCCGCGCGAGGCCGAGACCCAGTAGGCGCGGAACCGCACCCACCCGTCGTCGCCCTGGTAGGCGAAGAACTGGTTCCAGACGACTTCGAGGCCTGTCTTCGGCCGCGGGAACGGCAGCCCCCCCGCGTAGCCCTCGATCCCCCGCGTCCGGATGCTCCCCGGCGTCTCGACGGCGCGGGCACGCCCCCAGGCGGCCCGGGTGGCCTCCAGGTAGCCCCGCGACGGGTGGATCGGGCGGTACGCCGCCACGTCGAGGGTCAGGCCGAGGTCGCGCACGAGGGTCGCGAGCGAGTCCGGGACGAACGCCCGGTATTCCTCGACATTGGCCGCGCCGACGACGACCCCGGGCTCCGGCGCGCCCTGGAGGTCCGGCTCAAACCCCACGGCCCGGGTCCAGGTCGTCGCGTCGAGCGACTCGGGCGGTCCGTCCCGCCCGGCTGTCACGCCTGCCTCCGGCGTCCCGTCGGCCCGCGCCCCCCGCGCGACGACCGCGACCACCGCGACCGCGACCACTCGTGCAAACCGGGTCATCAAAACTGGTACCTCACCTTCAGGTTGACCTCGTCCCGGTCCCGGAAGAAGCCCACCCCGTAATACGGGTCGTCCCCGAAGAACTGGTTGACCGCGACCCCGAGCCTCCAGTGCCGGCCGAAGGCGAGGTCCACGCCCACGCTCAAGAACCCCCCGCCGTCCTTGAAGTTGCGCCGCCACCCGTCCGCGGCGAAGACCCACGCTCCGGACACGCGCGGCGTGATCATCCCGTTCCGGTACGACGTGAACACGGTCCCCCCCAGGCGGAAGTGGTGCCGCCGCATCAGGGTGCTGTCGTAGCCCGGGACCTCCAGGATGCAGTCCCCGCGCACCGAGGCGCAGTCCGCGACCGACGCGGGCTGAAAGTCCGCGACCCACGAATGGAAGAACTGGAGGGCGAACACCACGAGGTCGTCCGGGTTCAGGAAGCGCAGGACCGCGGGCTGCTGGATCGTGAAGGCGTGGTTCAACGTGAACTTCCGCTTGCGTTCGAATCGGGCGATGGTGCGGGGGTCTTCCGATGTCGGTTCTCTTGCAAGTGTCTTCAATTCAGAATACATCGGATAGGTCCGGTCGGGTTCCACCAGCATCTCGTACCGCAGCAGGGTCGAGACCGGGAACGGGAGCGCGGTCTGGATCGAGAACCCGGCCAGGTGCTGCCGCGGGAACACGAGTTCCACGTCCACCCCGCTCCAGGCGGGGCTCACGATGTAGCGGTCCGGGATGGGCGGGCTCAACTGGTGCCCATAGAAGTACACGAGCGAATACGAGAAGTTGCCGACCTCCCCGACCCAGCGCGCCCCGGCGCGGCTGTTCCCCGGGGTCTGTTCCGGGTACCGAAAGACGCGGTGGTGGATCTTGGCGGTCGTGACCGAGAGGTCGCCCTGGCGCGGGGTCGGGGGCAGGCCCCAGGCCCCGACCTGGGTCAGGGGGACCGTGACCGTGTCCTCGGGCCGCTCGATCACCGGGACCATGGGGATCCAGACCACCTCCAGGGCCCCGGCGAGAGGGGGCACGTCCACCAGCGACCGGACCATCCACAAGGGGATGCGCTGGTCCTCGAAGGACTCGAGCGGCCCGAAGTGCCACGTGCTGTCGATCGGGTTCACGCAGTCCAGCAGACGGTACTGGCCGGCCTCGCCCCACGCCGCCTGCTGGCGCCCGATGCGCAGGGACCAGAGGTCCACGGGTCGTACGTCCAGGTAGAACTCCCGCAGGTCCGCCTCGTTGTAGAAGTGCTCCGCGACCCAGTCCCGGCGCTGGTCGTCGGCGGCCACGGCCCCGGGGATGTGCGGGGGCTGGGCGTCTCGGTCCGCCGCGAGCGGAGGTCCGGTCACGCCCCGGAACGTCGTGTGCAAGGACAGCCGGCGAAGAGGCGCCCAGTCCGCCTCGATCTGCAACGTGTTGCGCAGCATGGAAAGGCGGCCGAGTTTGTCGCCGTGGTTGGACGGAAACCGCTCGCGGGGCGCGCCCGGGTAGGCCTGGTACTCCTCGGTCGCGCTCTCGTCGGGGGCGATGAAGACCCCGGTCTGGTTCTGGAGGAAGCCGTGGACCCGGACGGAATCGCCGGCATCGGTCCCATCCGCCCGCGCCGCGGGGAACCCGGACACGACCGAAACCAGGACGAGCCCCTGGATGGCGATGCGTCGCGTCAATGGTCCTACTCGTACTGCCCGGAGCACGAGTCGTGCCGTTCGCACTCGGGCAACGGGGGGGTCGGATTGCCCGGGAACCGGTCCGTGGTCAGGTAGAAGTTCCCGACGGAGATTCCGCCCGGAAAGGCGCGGACCATGATCGTGTCCAGGGTCTCCCCGGTCTTCACGGACACCGCGGACACGGTGTAGCGGCCGTCGGGGAGGTTCGCGACCAGGTACCGGCTGTTCTGGTGGTGGGTCATGTCCGAGCACTTCAGGTTCGTCGGCAGGTCCGTGTCCACGTCGAAGTAACGGGTCGCGGCCCAGATGCCCCGGCCGTCCTCGTCCGTCTTCTCTTGCAAAAGCGTCCCCTGCTCGTCCCGGACCTCAATGCGCAAGCACCCGACGAACTCCTCGTCCCCGTTCGGGTTCACCCAGTAAACGGACCCCGCCAGGTGTCCCAGGGTCGTGGAGTCGGCGTATTCCACGTACGACACGCTCAAGGCAGCGAAGTAGGTCAGACGGTCCACGGCATAGATGCGCTTGTCCTGCGCGTCGGTCGGGACGTTGAACAGGTAGGATTCCTTGAATTCGAAATGACCCGAGACGTCCTTCCCCCACGCCTTGAACGCGACGAGGGGGAGGTCGCGCGGAAAGGCCAGTTCGACCTTGCCGCCGGCACCGGACTTGAACGCCGGGTACCGCGTGGCGTCCAGCGGCTGGCCGGTGTCGTTGTCGAGCACCAGGAGGTCCACGCCCTCCTTGGGGGTCTTGGACTTGAAGTCCACCAGGACCCCGCGAAAGATGACGGAGTCGCTGCCCACGTCCGACGCGGGTCCCGGGTCGGTGGGCGTCGCTCCATGG
>DYKK01000273.1 GCA_020722625.1 Anaeromyxobacter dehalogenans | reverse complement strand
GGCCCGCAGCGCCGCGAGTCCCGCTCTCACCCCCGCGGTCGAGGCCCAGCACCTGGGGCCGTGGAACTCGAACGCTTTCAACGATGTAGCGATGTTCGTTCGCCTGCCGACTCCGGAGGACCGGGTCGGTGCTGGCGAGCAGCACACGGCGCCCCTGGTCCGCGAGCGTGATGGCCGTGGCGCACGAAATCGAGGTCTTGCCGACGCCGCCCTTGCCGGTGAAGAAGAAGTCGCGGGTCGTGACCTTGGTGATGTCCATGGTTCAGTCCTTTCATTCAACCTTTGGCCACGCGGTGTGGATCCACATCGTCTTGCACGGCGCGCAGCCGCCGCCCGACCCAAAGTCGGGCAACCTGGGCGTCCCCGGTGCGGGCGTCTCGTTCTACTTCCGGCGGCGAGCGGCGTTTTGGGCCCCGGTCGCCACCGGGGCACGCAGCATCCCGGAGCCCCTGCTGGGCCCGGAGTTGCTGCGGTCGTGCGATCCTCCGGTCCGCGCGGTCTGGGTCACGGCAGGCAACCCCGTGGCGATGCTGCCGGGGTCGGCGACGGTCGCGAAAGCCCTGCGCAGCCGGGAGTTCGTCGTGGTCGTGGACACGTGGCTGTCCGACACCGCCCGGTGCGCGCACCTGGTTCTGCCCACGACGACCCTGCTCGAGTCCGACGACCTGCTCGGGTCGTACGGCCACCACTGGATCGGCGTGTCGCGACCCGCAGTCGAGCGTCCTGCGGGGGTGCGCAGCGACCTCGAGATCGTCCAGGGGCTCGCGGCCCGGCTGGGGCTGGCGGACACGGTCGCGGGCACCGCCCGGCAGTGGAAGCGCCGCATGGTCGAGCCTCTGCGCGGGCAGGCGGGCGTGACGCTGGAGGACCTCGAGGCGGGCCCGGTTCGCAACCCGCTCGCGCCGCGCGTCCTGTTCGAGGGCAGGGTCTTCCCGACCCCGACCCGGGATACGGACGGGTTCCCCCTCGTGCTCATGGCCCTGTCGCACCACACGTCGCAGGGCTCGCAGTGGGCCGCCGAGCCGCCGGATCCGCCCGAGGTCTTCGTGCACCCGGGTTCCGCCGCCGGTCTGGGCGACGGAGCCGAGGCCGTGCTCGAGTCCGCCGTCGCGAGCATCCGCGTGGTCGTCCGTCACGACGGCCGCGTGCACCCGGAGGTGCTCCTCGCCCGCAAGGGCGGCAGCCTCTTCCGGGGCCACTGTGCGAACGCCCTGGTCCCCCCCGCCCTGACCGATGCCGGCGGGGGCGGGGTCCTGTACGACGAGCGGGTGCGGCTGCGGCCTGCGGCCTGACCGCGTTCGTCCCCGACGCTGCCAGGTCCTCCCCGACGGCCTCTTCGTTCAGCAGCGGGTTTGGAGTTCCGGTTGGGCACGATGGCAACGTACATGCCTGGACTGTAGGCAGTCATACCGCCTTGTCGAGTCTTTTCTTGCACCTTACCCCGGGTTGTTCACGCTTCGCGTCTGCTGCGACCGCCGATCCTGGCGCCGGCTGCGGCGTTGCGGGGACCCCGGCGCTCCTGTCACCTGTCACCAGACAGGCTCAGTCGCGCCTGCACCCCCGCGCCTTGCAGCCGGGCCGTCTCGACGGTCTCGCGACGACGCTACGGTGAATAGCCCGGGTTGAGGATCTCCAATCCGCCCCGCGATGGTAGGATTCCGGGCGGACGGGGAGTTGGGTCATTGGATGAGCGGCCGGGCGGGGAACGGAGGGATGGAGGGTTGCGGGGCTTTCCCCGGCCTGCTCCGCGGGTCGCCGGTGGCCCTGGCCCTGGTGCTGGGCCTCGCGTCCGTGGTCGGCCTGTTGCTGCGCCTGGCCCTGGACCTCGACGGCGCCCTGGACGTGGACACGGTCGCGTTCGGGCTGTCGGCGTGGTCCTTCGACCCGGTCCATCACCAGCCGCAACCGCCCGGATACCCCGGATACGTGGTGCTGCTGAAGATGATCCGCGCGGTCGCGTCCGGGCTCGACCCCCTCGAGGTCGCGAAGTGGGGGAGCCGCCTGTGCGGGGCCGCGACCGTGCCCGCGGCCTGGTGGGCGTGCCGGGAGGCCCTGCGCGCATCGGCGACGCCGCGCCCCGGCGAGGCGTCTCGTGCCGAGGAGACCCCGGTGGTCCGCCCGCTCCTGGCCGCGGGGCTGGCCGCGGTGCATCCCCTGCTCTGGTACTACGGGGCGGACGGGCAGGTCCATGCGGCCGAGGGGCTCGTCACCACGGTCCTGTTCGGGGCGTCCGTGAAGGCGAAGCGCCGCCCGGGGCCGGCCTCGGTCGCGGCCCTGGCCGCCGCGTTCGGACTGGCCGGTTCGGTTCGCCTGACCCTCCCCCTGCTGGCCGGCCCGTTCCTCCTGTGGGTCCTGTGGGGGAGGCCGACCCGGGAGTGGGCGACGGCGGGGATCGTGGGTCTCGTCGGCGTCGCGGCCTGGTGGGGGCCCACCGTGGCCCTGTCCGGGGGCTGGGACCTGTACTCCCGGGCCGGCCGGGCCCTGCTCGTGGAGCACATCTTCCGCCATCACAGCCCGCTCGGGGCCGGGCTCACCGACCTGACGCGCCTGAACCTGCTCCGCGCCGCGTGGGGGATGGCGCTGGCCTGCCTGCCGCTGGTCGCGCTGGCCCGCGGCCGCGGGGCGTGGCGTCGGCCGTGGGCCCTGGCCCTGGTCGCGAGCGCCGTCTTCTACGCGCTGGGTTTCGTCTCCGAGCCCGGGTACTTCACCGGGGTCGCGGCCCTCGCGTGCCTGGTGCCGGCCCTGTGGCCCCGGTCGCCCCGACCCGGGATCGCGGTGCGCGCGGGGGTCTCGCTCGTCGCCGGTCCCCTGATCGTCCTGCTGGGTCCGGCCACGGTCCGCCTGTCCGACTCCGGGACGGAGGTCCTGGTGCCCTCGCTGGCCCACGTGGTCGAGGTCGAGCGCCTCCTCGCGTTCTACCGGGACCGGGCGTGCGGCGCGGCCGGGGGGCGGCCCGCCCTGGTCGTGAGCGACCATCCCAATCCCCTGCTCATGCGCCTTCTGCCCCTGCAGTGTCCCGGGGTGCTCGCGGCCTCGGTCCACCTCGGGGGAAGCGTGGACCCGACCCTCGACGACCTCCACGTCTTCTCGCGCGACGGGGTGCGGACCCTCCCGACCGACGTCCCCCTGGAGCACGGCCCCCCGGGCGCCCTGACCCTGCCCGCCCCGGTCGAACGCGTCGTCATCGCCCCGTTCGCGAGCCCCGGCCTGCGGGCCTTGGTCGCGTCCCAGGCGACGTGTCCGCCCCTCTCCGTCCCAGGGGCCTTCGACGAGCCCGCGGCGGTAGCAACGGCCGTTCCCTCCACCTGTCTGCCGTCCCTGCGCCTCGGCGGGAACACCGTGGTCCTCCAGGGGCCGTGACCTCCTGCCCCGGGGGTGACGCCGCCTACTTTGGGATCAGCCGGATCGGGACGCCTTCGAAGTCGTAGCGGGCGCGCATCTCGTTCTGGAGGAACCGCAGGTACGAGGGGTTGATCGGGGCGGACCCGCCCCGGAACAGCAGGATCGTCGGAGGGTTGACCTCGACCTGGGTCAGGTAGCGGATGCGGGCGGTCCGGGTCCCGGAGATCGTGGGCGGGTGGGACTGGACCACCTCGCGGTAGAAGCGGTTGACCTCGTGGGTCGGAAGCCGCCGGAACAGGTTGTGAAAGACGCGGTCCACCAGGGGCAGGAATCGCGCCACGTTGCGTCCGGTCCGGGCGGACACGAACAGGCGCGGGGCGAACGAGGCGAAGGCCATCTCGTCGCGCAGGCGCCGCTGGTACTCGTCCCCGGCTTTGGGCGCCTTCTCGACGAGGTCCCACTTGTTGACCAGGAGGACGATCCCCCGGCCCCGCTCGATGGCGAGGGCCGCGAGCCGCTTGTCCTGGTCGGTCACGCCCTCGGAGGCGTCGAGGACCAGGGCGACCACGTGGCTGCGCTCCATGGCCTGGACCGCCCGTGCCACGCTCATCCGCTCGAGGCCGGGCTCCACGGCGCGACGGCGGCGGATCCCCGCGGTGTCCACGAGCACGTACTCGCGGTCCTCGCGCCGGAGGCGGGCGTCCACCGAGTCCCGCGTGGTCCCGGGCACGTCCGAGGTCAGGAAGCGCTCGCGCCCAAGGAGCGCGTTCGCGAAGGTGGACTTGCCCACGTTGGGACGGCCGACCACCGCGATGCGGACCGGACCGGAGGCCTCGTCGTCGGGCCCGTCCCCGGCCGGGGGGGGCGCGAGGTCGGCGACCACCCGATCCAGCAGGTCCGCCACGCCCCCGCCGTTGTCGGCGCTGACGGGGAACACCTCGCCGACCCCGAGGCCGAAGAACTCCGCGCCGAGCGGGGTCATGTCCGGCCGGTCCACCTTGTTGACCACGAGATACGCGGCCTTCCCGCCGGCGCGGACCACGGACCACACGGCCTCGTCGAGAGGCGTGAGCCCGTCCCGCCCGTCCACGACCACCAGGAGGGCGTCCGCTTCCTCGATCGCCAGCGCGACCTGGCGCTTCATCAGGGCGAGCATCCCCTCCCGCGCGTCGGGGTCGAAACCGCCGGTGTCCACGATGGTGAAGACGCGGCCCGCGTGCTCGACCTCGGCGTAGTGGCGGTCCCGGGTCACCCCGGGGGCGTCCGCGACCAGGGCCGCGCGGCGACCCACGATGCGGTTGAACAGCGTGGACTTGCCCACGTTGGGCCGCCCCACGATGGCCACGACCGGTTTCAC
>DYKK01000272.1 GCA_020722625.1 Anaeromyxobacter dehalogenans | reverse complement strand
GCAGTGCTCGCGTCTCCAGGGGAACCATGATGCGACCATCCGGAGTGCGGACCCGGGTTGACAAGCGGGCATTGTTTCAGGGATAAGAAGCGCACGACCCGGAAGCGACGAGGCCGGACTGCGGCCTGGAGGTGACGGATGGAACGGTGGAACGTCCTGGTGCTGGTGGCCGGCCTGGCCGTCGCCGGCCTGCGGTGCGAGTCGGAGGAAGACTGCCTGCAAGACCCACGCACGTGCGACGACGGGAACGCCTGCACGGACGACCTGTGCGACATGGAGACGGGGCAGTGCCGCCACACGGACAAGCGGTGCAACGACAACAACGTCTGCACGGTGGACTCCTGCGACCCCGACGTGGGGTGCGTGGCGCCGGCCGTCGCGTGCGACCCGTCCAGGGGCGACGAGGACCCCTGCCGCAACCAGCCGGCCTGCGACGACGGAAATCCGTGCGCCGTGCGCTTCTTCTGCGAGGCGGGCGCCTGCGCGTTCGAGCCCGCGCCGGACGCCACGTTCTGCCTGGTGGCGGGGGACCAGTGCCGGCCAGGGGCCTGCCTGGCGGGGGCGTGCGCGAAGGACCCGACATTCACGTGCGACGACGGCAATCCGTGCACCACGGACTCGTGCGACCCTGAAAAGGGGTGTGTGTACGGGTACCCGGCCGGCATCCCGTGCGACGATGGGGACCTCTGCACGACCGCGGACGCCTGCGCAACGGGACAGTGCGCAGGGACCCCCGTGGACTGCGACGACCAGGACGACACGACCGTGGATGCGTGCGACACGAAGACCGGGGAGTGCACGCACACCCCGGCCGCGGGGTGACCCCCATCAGGGGTCGGCACGCTCCTTGAAGTCCCGCCCGATCCAGCCCCGGGCCAGGACGAGCATCACCGGGGAACTGATCGCGATCAGGCCGTAGATGAACCACATCGTCTGCGTGTCCAGGGCGCCCTCGCGCGGGCAGAAGCGCTCGAGGAACCACCCCGCGTACAGGCTCGTGATGACCTTGGTCAAGAACCACGGGAACTGCGCCACGCCCATGTAGGCCCCCGTGCGGCCCTTGGGGGCGATCTCCGCCGCGTACTGCAGGAAGCGCGGCTGCCACATCGCCTCGCCCACGGTCATCAGGACCAGGTAGCCGAGCAGGGTCCAGAAGGACGGGCCCAGGGCCAGCAGGAAGGTCGGGGCCGCCATGACCGTCGTGCCGAGGATCATCATGTCATAGACCCGCCGCCGGTGCGTGAGCGCGGTCACGATCGGGACCAGGATGAAGATCAGCAGGGGGTTGAAGTTCACCGCGACCTCGAACCTGTCCCCGAGCCACGTCCCCCGGTACGCCCGCTCCACGTACATGGGAAGGGTCAGCCAGTTGTGCGCGAAGAGGGTCTGCACCGGGATCAGGCAGAAGATGAAGAACGAGAAACGCGCGTCCGCCAGGGGGTGGTTGCGCAGCCACCGGACGACCGAGAACGGCTCCGCCGGGCGACCCGCCTGCTCGTCGTCCGTCCGGGTGACGTCGCGGCCGGTCTCGGCCTTCACGCGCTCGACGGCCTCGCGAACCACGCGCGGCCTCAGGATCGCCCAGGTCGCGACCAGGGAGATCACCGTGATGCCCGCGTAAACCCAGAAGGCGCCGGGGATGCCCAGCCCGAGGTACTCGTCGTCCCGGATCACGAAGGCGAAGGTGGGCAGCCAGCCGCCCAGGTTCATCAGGGCATACAGCATCGCGTAGCCCATGGCCGCGGTCTTCGGCGTCGTGAACTGGCGGACCGCCGCGTAGGCCGCGGGCTGATACATCCCGTACCCGAGGACCACGAACAGGATGCCGGCCATGGTGACCCAGAACAGCGGCGACCACAGGCCCGCGCCGAGCCCCAGGGCCGTCCCGGACGACAGGAGGACCCGTCCCGCGATCATCAGCGTGAAGGCGAGGAGCAGCGCCCGGCGCACTCCCCAGCGGTCCGCGAGCCCCCCGAACAGGAACATCGCGAAGGTGATGCCCCACGTCAGGACCCCGACCATCACGTCGGCCAGGTGGTCGCCCAGGCCGACGAAGTCCATGAAGTACATGGCGAGGTACCCGAGGATCCCGAAATAGACGAGCCCCTCCAGGAGATACGGAAGGTTGACGCCCCACAGGGCGCGGGGGGCGTGCACGAGGTCCACGAAGGGCTGCGCGATCTCGCGCAGGGGGTTCTTTCGCTCCGTGTCCGGCGTGTCGTGGCTCATCGCGACCTCCGAGAAAACCTCCTGGAAGAGAGCCCGCGTCCCCTCACGGGTTGACGCACGGCCCCGACCCGAACATCGCCACCCGGTAGCGCCGGTCCGGCGGACCACCCGTCACGCGGACCTCCCAGGCCTGCTGGCCCGTGACCGCGGCCCCGAACACGAGCGACCCCGGGCCGACCCGCATCGCGACCCCGATGCGACCGTCCGCCTGCGCGACCCAGCAGTCCAGGTCCCGGGGGTCCCGGCCCGGCTCGCAGCGCGGCAGGTCCACGCCCTCCGGGGCGCGGCTCACCTCGAGGACCGTGACTCCGGGGGCGGCCGGCGCCACGGTCAGGACCGTGCCGTCCACCAGGGTCCGTTCGCCCGAGTCCCCCGAGCCCACCCGGACCTCGATCTCGCGCGCCTCCACCTCCCCGACCGACGGGCGGCCCGGCGCAGGCAGCACCCCCCGCACGTCCTCCGGCAGCATCGGGACGATCCCCCCGGCCCGCAGGAAGACCGGGATGTCTTCGAGCGGCGCCTCCACGGTCACGGCACCGCCCCCCCCGCCCGCGAGCGTCGCGTCCTCCCACGCGTACCAAACCCCCGGCGGGACCTCGACGGTCCGGGTCACGGCCCCCTCCTCGACCACGGGCGCGATGAAGAGCGACGGACCCAGCAGATACTCGTGGTGCGCGCGGGCCGCCCCCTCCCACCCCGGGAACTCGAGGACCGCGTGCCGCATGGCCGGGACACCGGTCGCCACGGCCTCCGCGTGCAGGGCCTCGAGGTACGGGAGCAGCCGCAGGTGCAAGAGGGCGTACCGCCGGAACAGGGCGACCGTGTCCGGGTCCGAGTCCCAGTTCCAGTTGTCGTCGTAGGTCAGGCCCCGATGGGTCCGCATCACCGGGCTCCACGCCCCGACCTCGGTCCAGCGGGCGTACAGTTCCTTCGACGACGGAGGCGCCACCACGCCGGTGTATCCCGCGATGTCGTGGCCGTACGCGCTGACCCCCGACAACCCGAGGCTGGTCCCGTACGGGATCACGCTCGCGAGCCCGTCGAGCGGATCGAAGGACGTCAACTGGTCCCCGGCCCAGACCACCCGGAGATATTCATTCGAACCAAGATAACCTGACCTCGAAAAGAACAGGGCGGATTCCGGGTCCGGCCGCTTCTCCGTCAAGACCTCGTGGTTCAGGCGCGCCCAGTCCACCGGGTACAGGTTCGCGTACTCGACGCCGGTCCGGCCGTCGTGCAGGTGCATGTCGGGGGCGATCCACTCCGCGTAGTCCGCCATCCAGCCGTCCACCCCGCGGTCCCAGGCGTGGCGCAGCCGGTTCGCCATCCAGTCGCGGGCCTCGAGGTTCGTCAGGTCCACCAGGGTCGCGGTCGAGGTGATCAGCGTGAACCAGTAGGGGCTCCCGTCCCCGCGGGTCGGGACGAACCCGCGGGCCACGGCCTCCTCGCAGTCGGTCGTGCCCTCCTCCAGGAAGGTGTTGAGATACGTCAGCACCCGCAACCCGAGCCCGTGCAGGGCGTCGGCCATGGCCGTCAGGTCGGGGTGGTCGTAGTCGTGGAAGTCCTGGTCCCACACCGCCGTGGCCGCGATGTCGTTCGTCAGAAGCGCCTGGGCGGCCGTCACCACGTCGAGGGGCTCGCCCACGAACGCGACCCAGGGTCCGAAGGCCCAGCGCGGGACCGGGTTCGGGCGATGGAAGATCGCGGTGTACCGGCGCACGACGTCCTTGGGCGTGGGTCCGGGCAGGACCAGCAGGCGCGCCTCGCACCCCCCGCCGGCGACCGGCTCGCAGGCCGCCTGGATTTCCAGGACCCCCGCCTCCTCGGAGCAGATCAGGAACCGGCTCCGCTCCGGGGAATCGAGGACCAGCCCGCGCGCGAAGGCGTCCGGGTCGGGCCGCGCCGCCAGGACGTACGGAAGCGGGAAGTAGGCGTCATACACGTGTCCGACGAGCGATGCCTGGCCCTCGGGCAGCCCCGGGTCCTTGCCGAGCCCCTGCTCCGCGACCCGGATCGGGAGGGTCTGGCCCCGGAACTCGGCCGTATGCGACTGGCCGCCGAGCCCGTAGAACCGGTCCGACGGTTCGCACGCCAGGCGGAAACGCACCTGGTTCCAGGGGGAGGCGGTCCGCACGGTCCACGCGACCCCCTCCCCCGACGGCGCGGGCTCGAACGCAAACCGGGCCGCCGGGTTTCCGTCCGCGGTCTCGACCCGGACCTCCAGGTCCCCAGGACCGCTTTGGGCCCTCCCCTCGGCCAGGTCCAGGACCGCGACCTCGCTCTGCTCCGCGCCCACGAAGCCCTGGAGCCACGACCACGTGGTCTCGACCTCGGCCAGGCGCACCGCCCCCGGCACGGTCCGCGCCACCACCCGGCCCTCCGCGTCTCGGAACACGAGGACAGGCGGGTCTTCCTCGACCTCGACCCACAGGCCGCCGACCGCGGTGCCGGGAATCGCCACGTCCGCCCGCGTCGCCTC
>DYKK01000271.1 GCA_020722625.1 Anaeromyxobacter dehalogenans | reverse complement strand
GGGGGGCCCAGGGGTTTCTCGAACAGGCCGCCCGCGGCCCCGGCCACGGCCTCGTAGTCCGGCAGCGACGCGCGCGGGTCCCCGGCCGGAAAGGCGGGGACGCGGCAGCGCACCAGGCCGGGGTTGACGCGCCGCACATCGTCCGGGTCCAGGAGGTCCCACACCGCGCGGGACGCGGCATCCGGGAGGCCGTCGAGGACCACGTCGGCGTGGCGCACGAGACGCCGCACCTGGCCGGCGGCCTCGGGCCTCGCCAGGTCCAGCCGCGCCTCGACCTGCCCCCGGGTCAGCATGGCGTCGAGGACCGGGTCGTCCGGGCCGGGGAGCAGCCCGCCCGCGTCCACGACGCGCACCACCTCGGCCCCCTGGTCCACGAGCAACTGGGCGGCCAGGGGCGCGGCGATCCGGCGCCCGAACAGGACCACGCGCACCCCGGCCAGGACCCCGTCTCGATCCCCGGTCATCCCGCTCCTCCCTCCCGGACCCCGCGCGACTTGCGCCACGCCCGCGCATACAGGGCGGCCCCGACCGCGAACAGCGGGATGCCCAGCCACTGGGACGTGGAGAGGCCGAGGAACCCGCCCCGAGGGTCGTCGCGCCAGAACTCGATGACAAAGCGCGCCACCGCGTACTGCATCATAAACAGGTAAAATAGTTGTCCATCAAAGCGCTTTCGCGTGCGCCGCCAGAAATATAGATACGCGAAGATCGCGAGGCAGGCCAGGGCCTCCCACGCCTGGGTCGGATAGACGGGCAACGTCTCCGCGGCCGACCGCGCGATCAGTCCCTGCTCGACCTGGAAATCGAAGACCGCGCTCCCGGGCGGAAACGCGAGGCACCCACCAGCGCCAGACGCGCAGGTCCGGCCCCAGCAGCAGCCCGCGAGGAAGCACCCGGTCCGCCCGAACACGAGCCCCAGGGGGATGGCGAACCCCGCGAGGTCCGCCACCTTGGCCGTGGGGATGCGATGGCGGCGGACGAACCAGATGCCGGTCGGGATCGCGAGGAACAACCCCCCGTAAAACACGAGGCCGCCGTACCAGAACTTGAAGGCCCGCAGGCAGTCGCGAACATGACAGGTCCCCTTCTGCGGGTGGCACAGGTCGCCCCGGTCCGCGTCGCGGCACTCCTGGTCGGCCCGGCACGGCTTCCCGTCCGGGAGTCGAAGGCCCTGGACCTCGAGCGGGGCCACGCACAGGTCGCGGTAGGTGTCCCATTCCTCGTCCGCGGCCACGTGCAGGGCCCGGGCGCCCACGATCCCGGCCGCGAGGAGGATCAGGCCGAGGTCGAGCAGGCGGTTGTAATCGAGGCCCAGGCGCTCGCCCTCCCGCGCCGCCAGAAGGACCACGAGGGTGTACCCCACGATCAGGAGCGTGAAGTACGCGGGAAACTCGA
This sequence comes from Anaeromyxobacter dehalogenans, assembly GCA_020722625.1. Classification (GTDB taxonomy): domain Bacteria; phylum Myxococcota_A; class UBA9042; order DTJE01; family DTJE01; genus DYKK01. The sequence continues at coordinate 3,341 of DYKK01000271.1, read as the reverse complement.
TGGGGCCGACGTGGAAGACCGGGTGCAACGCAACTCCCCCCGGAAACGGACTCGGCATTCTAGCACCGGTCAGGGCGCTCTCGTCACCGCCTCGAATCCCTGCGCGCCAGGGCGGTCTTGAGGCGCGAGGCCACCCGCCGCGCGGCGCGGACCTTGGCGGGGGTGTCGAGGGGGTCGCCGTCTGGGTGGATGACCGCGAGGGGCCCGACGCGCTGAAAGGCGGAAACGTCGGGTCTCCACGGCTCGACCAGCAGCGTCATCCGGTCCCGCGGGGACCGGAGCGACAGGCGGACCGAGGGCCCGGACCACGGCTCGACCGAGGCGACCCGGAATCCCTCGAAGTCGTTGGCGTCCCGGGTCAGCGCACCCGCCACGAAGGCCGCGAGTCGCCGCGCCTTCTCGACCGCGGCCGGGTCCTCGGTGGGCGCGGCCGCCTCCGGGGTCTCGTCGCCGCCCGGCTCGTGCCTGGGGTCAAACCGCAAGGCGATCAGGCCACGCCACAGGTCGCGGTGGAAGACCCGGCGGTGCCACCACAGGAAGGCGCGGCACCCGAGGACCGCTCGGAGGCGTCCCTCGCGGAGGATCGAGACCCCCGTGTCGTCCACGACCACCTCGTCCCCGTCCAGGACCGCCCGGACGAGCGGGTGCTCCCCGGCCCACAGGCCGGGCCGATAGCGGAACCGCTCCCCCGGCTCGCCCTCGGGGACCAGTTCGACCCGGTTCCCGTCGCCCTCGGTCAGGAAGAGCCACGGCCGGCCCAGCGAGCGCACGAGGTCCTCCGCGGCCTCGTCCCCGGCCTCTTCCCGCCAGGCGTCGAGCAGGCGCTCCGCCCGACGCAGGCTCTCGCGACACGCCAGGGAACAGGGGACGTGCTCGACGAGCGGGAGGTACCCGGGATGGAACAGGGGCGAGACCTCGCCGTCCGCCTCGACGCGGCGCAGGATGTGCAGCCACTGGTACTGGTCGCGGATCTCCCCCTCGCGCGCCGCGAAGGCCCGCGCGCAGCACTCCGGGTACCCGAGCAGGCGCGCCTCGGCCAGGAGCGCCTCCTCGCGACTCCCCGCGTCCCCGCCGGGGTCCTGCTGGCGTCTCGCCGCCTCGACCGCCTGACCGACCAGGGCCGCGTCCCGCCCCAGGAAGACCGCGCCTCCCTCCCCGACCGGATGGGACGCGACCACCAGCCCGGGCACGTCCGCAGGCCGCAGGAGCGCGGCATCCCCCTCCAGGCGGGCCACGGGCTTGACCCCGATGCGCACCGCCATCGTCGTGAACCGGACCGCCAGGGCCGGGTCCAGGGGACGGCCGGGCAGGGGGCCGCCCTCGCGGGCCCACCGGCGTCCCTCCCTCCCCCGCAGGCGCGCGGTCTTTTCGATGAGGTCCTCCGGGTCCAGGGGCCGGTCCGCGGCGGTCGCCGCGTCCACCACGCCCAGGGCGAACCCGATCCCATACGACTTCTCACCGAGCCGCTGGAACGCGCGACCCAGGGCCTCGTCCAGCGGGTCCCCGGGCACGGGCGGAGTCGCCATGCGGACGATCACGCGGCAGACCGTCTCCATGCGCGGGTCCTGGAACCGCCAGGGGGTCTCGTCCGGATAGAGGCTCGCGTACGGATTCGACCGCGTCGTGTCGAGCCTGGGGTCGTCGTAGGCCGGCCCGATCAGGCCGTCGCGCCCGGCCAGGCGGTGCAGGGGGAGGCCCGGGTACAGCCGCAGGCGCCCCGAGAACACCTTCCCCGCGAACCGATCGACCCGTCCCGTCTCGATGAGCGACAGGTTGAACGCGAGGTCCTGGGGCCGCGTCCACGGCGTGAACAGGATCAGGCTCAGGCCGCCCCAGCGGCGGAACGCGAAGGTCGTGGGGTATTCCCGTTCCAGGCGGAGCAGGAGGCGCGCGAGGTCCAGATTGGTCTGACAGGTCGTCCCCTTGTTCAACCGCACAAGTTCTGTGTCAGAAAAGTTCTCGACCCCGACCAGCGAGACGTGAAGCCGGTGCGGCGTGGGTCGCAGCGTCCGAAGGGCCTCTTCCAGGCGGGCCTGTCGGGCCACGAGGAGGTCGGCCCTCCCGTCCAGCAGGACGTCGCACGGGGGGAGCGGGCGCGACGCGATCAGGGCCGCGAAGGTCTCGACCCGCTTGAGGAACGTCTCGCCCATGGCCCGCACCAGCAGGCGCTCCCGGGCCCCCCGCCAGGCCCGGGCGACCGCGTCCAGTTGCCGGGCCATGACCTCCTCGACCGGGCGCGTCCAGGGCACGTCGCGGACCGGACGGATACAGAAGGTGCATCCCCCGCGGACGTCACACCCGGAGAGGTCCACCCCCGCGAAGAAGGGATTCGCGTCGAGGCCCCGGCGGTACGAGCAGTCCGGCCCGCAGACCAGGAAGGGGAGCGGCGGGGCCGAGGCGGCCTCGGGGTTGGCCGCGTCGAACGAGAAGTCCGGGGTCGCCGCCTCGAACAGGTTGACCTCGCCCTCGCCCGGCGGGAGGTCGAGGAAGGCCGTAACCGAGGGGACGTCGGGGAACACGGCAACCGCATCCGAAGCGCTGGATGCCGGCGGGGCCTGGTCGCAGACCCACCCGATGCGGGCCCCGGGCGCGGCCCGGCGGAGGGCGGCCCCCAGGTCCGGGGCGGGCTCGTGGCTCGCCAGGACGTGCGTGGGGGGCTCGGAGGCCCCGACCAGGCGCGGAAGGGCTTCGAGGTCCTCGCGCGGCAGCGAGATCCCCGACCCCCCGGGCCCGGCGCGGACCGCGTGCCGCGTCGCGAACCGCAGCCGCCTCGCGGCCACGCCCCTCGCCTTCAGGAACCCCTGGATGAACGGGAACGTCACGGCCCGCGAGAACTGGTCCGAGACGATGATCTCCACGAGCAGGACCGACGCCATCGCTGGCCCTCCCGGCCGCGTCGCCGAATGCTCCCGCGGCCATGAAACCACGGCGGGGGGCCGGAATCAAGCGGGACGCGGCGGCCAGTCCCCCCCTGATTCGCCGCCTCGACGGCGGCGAATCAGGATTTCGGATTTCGGATTTCGGATGAAGGATCGCGGATTGAAGTTGCAGACCCGGTGTCGGGAGATGGTGGTGAATGAGGATCCGCGTCAAAACCATCGGGTCGGTACGTTGTGAAATCTGGTGGCGGATTCTGGTCCCCAATCCTCCCGTTGACGAGTTCCCACGTCCGGTCCGAAAGAAGCGGCTGTCGCCTGGTGCGTGGAAGGAGACCCTGCGGATGGACGTGGTCTTCTCGGAGGCGAACCATCCGGGGGGCGGGGACCTGACGCTGGACTCGGTCGCAGCCCTGCGGTCCGCCCGTCCGCGCGGCTGAACCGCCCCCGGCGTCCTCCGGATTA
>DYKK01000270.1 GCA_020722625.1 Anaeromyxobacter dehalogenans | reverse complement strand
CAGTATCAGTGACAGTGACAGTGTCAGCGTCCATCCCACGTTCGACGCGGGGACGGGGCGTCGCGGCGGATCGTCCACACGGAGACGGGCCGGGGGAGGTTCACGAAGGGGCGCGGTCGGGGCCCGATCCGGGACCGGAGGTCCGCGGCGGGTCGCGGCCGGCCTGCGAGTCGCGCCGCTCCAGGGCCTCGACACGCGCCCGGAGCGCGGCCACCTCGTCCTGGAGGCGCGCGATCTCCTTCAGGACCGGGGACAGGTTCCGGACCGTGGCCAGCACCACCTGGAGCCGCTCGTCCACCCGCCGCTGCACGTCGTCGTAGGCCCGGTGCGTGGCCATGATGAAGTCGCGGAGTTCCTCGGGTGGATCGCCCCGAATGATCCGGTGGACCGTTCGCTCGGCCTCGCCCTTGAGGGAGGTCACGGGCGTCCCGATCTTGCGGTGCAGGTAGTCGCCACCCGTCTGGAGGAGGGCCAGGAGCCTCTGGAACGGGATCTCTCGTCTCTGGCGCTTCTCCTCGCCGACCAGGACCTGCGCCAGGGTCACGGAGGTGATGTCCTGGCCGGTCCGGCTGTCCACGACGCGGACCTCCCCACCCACGCGCAGGTGTTCCGCGATCTCCTCGAGGGTGATGTACCGGCTTGCCTCGGTGTCGTAGAGTTTCCGGTTCGGATAACGCTTGATCGTCTTCACGGGGTCCCCGGACGACCACTCGCGGCGGATGGTATCACAGTCGGCGGGGTTCCGGGCTGGGGTCTCGTCGGACCCGATCAGGGAGTCCCATGACCGTCGGGTCTGCGCGGCCGGCTCGCGTGATTCGTGGACGTGCACGTGGGCGTATTCCCATCGTTGATGACCCGCCCCAACGCCCCGTCCCCCGCGTCCAACATGGCTCTGACACCGTCACTGACACTGTCACTGACACTGTACCTGAACCTGTCCCCTGAACCTGCTCCCCGTCACCCCCAATCCGAAATTCGCAATCCGCAATCCGAAATCCTGATTCGCCGCCGTCGAGGCGGTGAATCAGCGGGAGTCCGACCCGCCTTGACCCCCTCGACGACAACGCTCTACGATTTCCTCGACCGGCGTGAGTCGTCCGAGGTCCCGAGGATGATGGTCCTCTATCTGATCGCGGGAGCCGGGGTCGCCTGGCTCGCGGCCTGGCTCTTCATCGGGTGGTTCCGGACCCGGCGGCTCCGGGTCCTCTCGACCATGACCGAGGCGGGACGCCGCGGCCCGCCGTTGCGCTACCTGCACCCCCTCCACGGGCTTCACGGGCTCCCCGGGGATGTCCCGCTCGTTGCCGGGCGGTATGCCGTCGGCCGGGACGAGACGAACGACATCGTGATCTCGAGCCCGTTCGTCTCGCGCCACCACGCCATCCTCCACGTCGCCCCCACCGGGGTTCGCATCCAGTGCCTCCCGACCGCGAAGGGCGTGTTCGTGCGGCGGGCGGGGACGGATCACTTCGAGGACAGCGCGAACGACGAGGTACCGGTCGGACCCAAGGACATCGTGGCCCTGGGGAAACCGAGCCTCCAGGTGTGGTTCTCGCTCCCGGCCGCCGAGGGCGGTGCCGCCCGCCCCGCGCCTCCGACTCCGCCGGCCGCCGGTCCCGGGCGGCCCCCTGCCGTCCGTCCGCCTCCCCCGCCCGTGCCGGCCGCGCACCAGACCGCCGTGATGCAGCGGGACGAGGACGACGATGTCGGGACGATGGCGCTCCCGGCCGGAGGCCTCACGACCGCGGGCCGCGGGGACCGGCCGGGGACCGGCGAGGACGGGGATTCCGGTCCGGATGAGGAGGACGCCCCGACCTTCCGGATTGGCCTGAAGCGGGTCCCTCCCCCGCCGGACCCGGGAGGGCGGGGGTCGAGCGAAGACGACCCGTGGCCAGGACCCGGCCGACGACCCTCGCGGCCTCGTCGAGGGCGTTCCGTCCGCCGCGCGCGGCCATCGCCACGACCCATTCCGCCTCGGGGAACGCGGGGTCCCCGACCGCCAGGAAGACGTGGTCGCTGAACCAGTTGAGCGCGAAGCCGGGCTTGTGGAAGCAGGTCACCTCCCTCGGGGCGAATGCCGCCCGCAGCCCGCGGACGACCCCGAGTCCGCGTTCGCGCGGGCCGCCGAGGGCCGAGCGGAGCAGGTCCACTTCCTCCGGACCCAGGTCGAGGCGTTCGCGGTCCGGCAGTCGGTCGTGGAGCATCACCCGCCGGAGGCAGTCGCAAAGGTCCCACAGGGTCGTGCAGTTCCCGAGGTCGCGACAGCCGTCGCGAATCCGCCCCTTCCGCGCCGGGAGGCGCCGCGGGAGGCGCCCGGCTTCCTGGACCGTGATGGGTGCCGAGACGCTCAGGATGCCGTGCTTTGACGCCGGGTCCACGTGCCGGCGGGAGTAACCGCGCAACAGGACGGTGTCCCGGAACCTCCGCTCCCGTAGCCACCTGTTCATCTCGTCGCCCCCCACGACCTCGACCAGCAGGTCGAAGGCGGCGTTGTCGCTGTGGGTGATCGCCTGCCGGACGAGCCATTCCACCGGCCGCGTCACGTCGCCCGACGGGTCGTGAAAGGTCACGGTCGCGCGGGGCGTGAACCCCCACTCGCGCAGGCGCTCCAGGGCCGCGACCGCCGCGAAGACCTTGACCGTGGACGCCGGCCACCAGTCGTCGCGATCCTGAGAAGTTCCGGAAAAGTCATAGAAGGTATATTTCGGACCGTCTGGCTCACGGTGGACCCGCACGACCAGGGCCTTGAACCCCGAGGGAGGCTGGAGCCCCGCCTCGGCCAGCAGGGCGGGAAGGGTGGTCCGGTCGAGGTGCTCCGGGGACCATCGCGCCGCGGGGGAGGGCGTGGGCCGGACGGGACGGTCGGGCCGCGCCGCGTCCGGGCCGCCGGGTCCGGACGCGCGGTGTTCGTACGCCGGGGTCGGACCCGCGGCGATGCCGATGCCGGTGGTGACCATGGGCCACAGGAACCACCGGCGGCACACGGCGAGCCGGCGAACCTCCCATGCCTCGCGCTTGAAGCGACCCATCCCCGCCTCCGAGTCACGGCCAGCGGATCATACCTCTTTGGTCTCCCGATCCGGACAGGGGACCCGGCGCGGAGTTCTCGGGTCTCTCCCCCCGAGGACACGTCGGGTTTCCCTTTCACAACCCGGGGTTCCGACGGCGGCATGAAAGTTATTGAAAGTACAGCAAAATTCCAAGGAAACACGCCGCGACGGGCGGTTACGTGGTTGGCCAGGGCCACAGGCCCGGAGGACGGCCTGGTTGCAACTTCCGAATACGACAAGCCGATCGCAGGTCGCGTCCCTTTTCGGCTTGTCACCACCCGGGAGACGAGGTAGAAATCCCTTCTGTCAGGCCACCAAGCCTTTTTCGCCAGAGTTGGCGTCGTTGACCTTGGAAAGGTGCCGTAGAATGACCGAAACGTGGCAACAGGCGCTCGACGCGCTGAAGACGAGGCTGGACCCGGTCCAGTTCGAGACATGGTTGAGTCCCATCCGCCTCGCGGAGGGTCCGGAGGGGACCCTGACGCTCGAGGTCCCCGACGAGTTCTTCGCCCGGTGGGTCCGCGACAACTACCTCGACATGATCAAGGACGCGATCTGGGACACCGCCCGCTGCCACGTGGGGGTCCACTTCCGCGTGGGCCCCGCGCGGCCGGCGGTGGAGCGACCCGCGGAGACCCGCCCGGAGTCCGGCGCCGACCCGCGCGGGTCGGAGGCGGGCCCGGGCCTGGGCGAGCGTCTCGTCCCGTGGTTCACGTTCGAGACCTTCGTCGTGGGGCCTTCGAACGAGGTGGCCCACTCCGCGTGCGAGATGGTCGCCGAGAACCCGGCGCGGACGTACAACCCCCTCTTCATCTACGGGGGCGTCGGGCTCGGGAAGACGCACCTGATCCAGAGCGTCGGGCACGCCGTGCTGAGTCGCTTCCCCGGGATGCGGATCCTTTACATGTCCGGGGAGACGTACGTCAACGAGGTGATGACCGCCTACAAGAACGACCGCCTGGACGTCCTCCGCCACCGCTACCGGGGCCAGTGCGACGTGCTCCTCGTGGACGACGTCCAGTACCTGTCCGGAAAGGACTTTCCCCAGGACGAGTTCTTCCACACGTTCAACGAACTCTACAACGCCCAGAAGCAGATCGTCATCACCGGGGACCAGTTCCCGTCCGCGATTCCGAAGTTCTCGGACCGCCTGCGGTCGAGATTCGGCTGGGGCCTGATCGTGGATATCGCCCCGCCGGAGCCGGAACTCCGCATGGACATCCTTCGGAAGAAGGCCGCCCGCGAGGGGATTGCCGTCCCCGAGGAGGTCGTCGCCTACCTGGCCAACCGGTTCCCGTCCTCGGTCCGCGACCTCGAGGGCGCCCTGAACCGCGTGACCGCCCACGCGCTGATCCGCAAGACCCCGCTGACGCTCGACCTGGCCGTGCGGGTGACCGACCGGATCGTGACGGACCGGCGGGGTCGCCTCACGAGCGACCTCGTGCTCCGGACGGTGGCCGACTACTTCCAGTTGCACGTGTCGGACCTCAAGTCGGACCGGCGCCATCGCGGCGTGTCGCTGCCGCGACAGATCGCGGCGCACCTGTTGCGCAAGCACACCGGGGCCTCCCTCCAGGCCATCGGGCAGGCCCTCGGGGGGCGCAGCCACACGACCGTGCTCGCGGCCCTGAATCGGATCGAGAAGGTCGTCGCCCTCGAACCGACCACGGAACGCGCGATCAAGGACATCGAGCGCCAGATCGGGGTGTGAC
>DYKK01000269.1 GCA_020722625.1 Anaeromyxobacter dehalogenans | reverse complement strand
CGCGCTGGGAGATGGGGCCCCCCATCTATCGGACGTGCCACAGGCACGTCCTCCCCAGCGCTTCGCGCTGGGAGATGGGGCCCCGCTCGCGGCTGGACCCGCGGGCACTGCCCGCGGCCAGAGGGTCGGTGTCATCCGTCAGGGTTCGCGAAGCCGGTGTCGTACTCGGACGCAAGGGACGGCACGGCCCGCACCCACGATGGGTCCTCACGGGTCTGTCGAGCCTCCTGGTCCTCGCGGCGTGCGGGGGAGGGGAGGGCGGGGAGGCGTCGGGCCTCCCGGACGCTCCGTGGCCGGACGCGGCCACGCCGGACGACGCGGTCGCGGTTCCGGACGGTCCGGGCGACCCGGGGCCTGCGCACGACTCGACGGGTCCGCAGGACCTCGGGCCCGACACGACGCCCCCTCCGGGCGGGACCCTGCCCGTCTTCGACCCGGACGGCGAGGACCTGTTCAGCCTCCCGTTTCCGACGGACGCGCTGTGGACCGCGGACGGGCGGCTCGACCTGGCGGGGTTCCCCAATCCGCACGGCACCCCGTTCGTCGAGAACCTGGTGTCGCTCGCGACCTCCGTTCTGGACGGATGGTCCGTGGCGCCGGTCGTATATTTCGTGTTCGAAGGACCTCTGGACGTGCAGTCGCTGCCGGCGAACGGCCTTCCGCCGGAGGCGGACGCCCCGGTGCAACTGGTGGACGTGACCCCGGGCCCGTCGTTCGGCGCGCGGGTCCCCCTGCTCCGGCGGTACCGCGAGGACCCCGGCCTGTACCTCCCGGCCCACACCCTGATGGTCCGCCCGGTGTGGGGGTTCGCGCTCGGGGAAGGGCACACCTATGCCGCGTTTGTGACCACGGGCCTCCGGGGAGAGGACGGCCGTCCGATCGCGCGGCCCGCGGCCTTCCAGCAGGCCCTCGACCGGACCCTGCCCGGCCACGAGGCCCTCGTCGCCTCCCTGGAACCCCTGCGCGACCTCCTGGAGGCGGAATCCGGCCTCGCGAGCGGGGTCGCGGTCGGCACGGTCTTCACCGTCGGGCACCCCACGGCCGAGTTGCGGCGCATCCGCGACTACCTCTATGAAGAGACCGATCCCCCGGTCGTGACGGACATCACGGATGTGACCGGGGTCCAAGACGTGGCGTTCTACCGGTACGAGGGCCACTACTGGGCGCCGAACTTCCTGAAGGGCACGCCGCCGTACCTTGAGGACGGATATTTCGAATTCGATGACTCCGGGACCCCGGTCGTCCAGTTCGCCGAGAGGATGCGCTTCGTCCTGATCGTCCCCAAGGGACGCGACATGCCGGCCTCCGGGTGGCCCCTCGTGATCCATTCGCACGGGACCGGCGGGCAGTACGACTCACACCTGAAGAACCCGGGCATCCCCCTGGCCCAGGAGGGGCTCGCGGGCATCGGGATTGACCAGCCCCTGCACGGGGACCGGGTCTCGCCCCCGCTCAGCCAGGAAGAGCTCGCCCTCTACTCGTTCAACTTCCTGAACCTCCAGGCCGGGCGCACGGTCCAGCGCCAGTCCGTGCCCGACAACATCTCGTTGTTGCGCTTGATTCACGCAGGAAACCTCCGCGTGCCGGCGGACGTCTCGGGGGCGGGGCGCGAGGAGCGCTTCGACCCGGACGCGGTGGTCTTCTTCGGCCACTCGCAGGGCGGGCTGACCGGGGGGATGCTCTTCGGGGTCGAGGACCGCTTCCGGGGCGGCGTCCTGTCCGGGGCCGGCGGTGGCCTGTCCCTGACCTTGCTGGCCCGCAAGGACTACGTGGACATCGCGGGACTCTTCAGCGGATTCCTGGAGATCGAGGACCCGACCGAGATGAGCGAGGACCACCCGGTGGTCCAGTTGACCCAGATGCTGTTCGATGTCACGGACCCCATCGCCTACGCCCCGTTCTATTTTGACTACGATATTTTCGGCGAGGGGTCCAGACCGCGGGCGGTCCTCGCGACCGAGGGCATGCAGGACGAGCAGACCCCTCCGGCGACGACCGAGGCCCTGGCCGCGACCGCCGGGATTCCCGTCCTCGCGCCCTTCCAGTCGTGGCCGCTCGGCCTGACCTTGAAGGGCGTCGGCCCCGCGTCCCTTCCCGCGTCCGGCAACATCCTCCTCCCCGGCGGGGAGGCGGTCACCGGCCTGCTGGTGCAGTTTGCGGACCGGGACCACTATGCCGTCTTCGACGACTCCGTCGCACGCGCCTACTACCGCGAGTTCCTGCGCACCCTCGCCACCGAGGCCCAGGGTCGTATCAGCGGGGATTGAGGCCGGTTCGCGTCCGCCGGCGCGTCGAGGCCCACGCGTCCGGGCGCTAGAGATTCGAGCAGGTGACCCCCACGAAGCGCGCGAAGTTGTTCTCCTCGATGCACTCGGTGTGCTCGCCCTTGGTGCCTCCGAAGTCGGCGAAGACGTAGAGGTCGTGCGGGGCCCCGCCGGGTTCGAACGAGCAGGAGAGCGGTTCGCACTCCCCCGGAAACAGGGGCTTCGAGGTGCTCTTCAGACAAAGGATATCGGCGCCTGCGGGTCCGGAGGGGTTCCCGTCGAAGAAGGCGACCGAGACCCCCGAGTCCACGGGCGCGGCGCCCCGGTTGCAGACCTCGACGGGGACCTCGAGGGAGCCGTCGAGGCCGCAGTTCTTCAGGGGGCCTTTCTGGACCGTCAGGTCCGGGGCCTTGGTCGGGTCCAACGCGCCCTGGACGTTCTGGCGGAAGTTGTTGAGGCCCGGGACCAGCCAGTTGTGCTCGGCCTCGGTGGAAGGCGGAATGACGCCGCTGTCCGTGACGTTGGTCACGAAGTACACGTGCTGGTTCCAGATCGGGCGGGAGCGGACCCAGTGGTCCTGGATGTCGCGGTAGATGCGCACGCCCGCGAATTTGCCCAGGTGCTTGGCCCTACACACCTTGCCCTGACCTGGGGTGTTCGGAAGCGGGTCCGTGCACACGAACCCGTTCTTCGCGTCTCCGCACTGCTCATCCCCCGTGCACCGGCAGTACCCCAGGACGCAGGGGCCGCCGGGGCAGTCCTCGTCTTGCCGGCACTTGAGGCCCCGGAAGTACGGGTCGAGCGACGGGCAGACGATGTCGCAGTTCTCGTTGCTGCCGATGACGATCTCGCTCTTGAAGTCCCCGTCCACGTCGGCCACCACCGGGTTTTCGTACCAGGTGCACGACGTCCGCGATTGACTGAACAGGATTTCCCCGGTGAGACCGGCGTAGATGCGCGTGTAGCACTCGTCGGCATAGACGGCCTCGGCCCTGCCGTCCCCCTCGAAATCGAAGATGGAAGATCCGGTCTTGGACGACGAATAGTCTTGAGCGGGGGACGACCACAGGATGCCGTTGGCCCAGCACCCGAACGGCGGCGGACTCCCCGCGCAGTCCAGGTCGAAGATCGTGTAGGAGCCTTTCCCCGCAAGCGCGAACTCCGCCCGGTCGTCGCCATCGAAGTCAGCGATGGTGGGCGGGCCTCCGGACCCTTTGTCCGTCGCAGGGGGGAAAAACGGCAGGTCGTAGGGGCCGAAGATGGTCTGACCCCTGAGGGTCTGGATGCGCGCCTGGCCGTTCGAGATGACCACGACCTCGGGGATGTTCGCCGGCAGTCCCGCCACCGGGAAGTCGCCGAAGTCGGCGATCGCGACGAATCCGTCCGGCTGGGAGCCCGTGAAGTACGCCTCCTTTTGCCACCGGTACCGGCCGCCCCCGGCCGGGACGAAGGCCCAGACCGCGTCTCCGGTCACCAGTTCGGGGGCCCCGTCGTGGTCCACGTCGGCCACGACGGGGAGCTGGCCTTGCAGGTAACCCTTGTATCCAAGGTTGTCCGCAATGATGACCCCGTTGTGGTCGTGGACCACGGCCCCCATGAGCACCTCGGGCCACGCGTCCCCGGTCAGGTCGAAGATCGAGGGACCGGCCCAGCGATACTCGTCCGACGCCGTCGTCGCCAAGGCCCCCTCCGAGGTCCTCGAGTGCCACAGGAGCACGAACCGTCGCTGTGCCTCGTCGTACTTGAACGCCACGAGGCCGCCCCCCTCGGCGAAGGCCACGATTTCGGGCCGGCCGTCTTGCGCGAGGTCGAGGTCGCCGACCGCCGGCGGGCTCGCGCCAACGACCTCGTGGGCATCGATTGTGAACAACTGGGTGCAGTCCGCACCGTCGAGCACGCGCACGAGCCCGTTCGAGGACGCGGATGGGAATCCGCCGTCGAGCCCGTCGAAGGAAACGAACAGCACAGAGGGCCGCACGGTCTCCGGGTCGTGGTCGAGGTTGAAATCGGCCACGACCGGCGTGCCGAGGACCTGCTGGTGGTTGGGGTAGGGGTCGCCCGGCGGCGGTCCGGGCCACTCGCACTGGACCGCTGGCGCGAACTGGCCGGGCACCGTGGGCCGGACGCACTCCTCGTTCGCCGTCCCACCGGGGCCGACCCCATACGGCACGCACGTGCCGCCGTCGCACCAGGTGTCGCCGCTGCACGAGGCGTCGTCAGGACACGGCCCCTCGGTCGCAACGCAGGTCCCGTACAGGCAGGAAAGACCCTGACCACAGCATTGCGACGCCTCCTGGCACGGGGTCCGTGCTCCGGGGTACACGTTCGGGTCGGCATCGTCGCAGTCGGCATCCCACGGCAGGACGTACGGGGGCGACGGCGCGCACAGACACGCGCCGGTATCGGCCCCGCCGTAGCCGTCGCCGTCGCCGTCGGCGTACAGGAGGACGCAACCCTCGGCCTCGGCTTCGTCCACCTCCTGGTCGCAGTCGTCGTCCCGGCCGTTGCA
>DYKK01000268.1 GCA_020722625.1 Anaeromyxobacter dehalogenans | reverse complement strand
GGAAAGGGGCTGACGCCGCCGCAACGCCCCGCTCATCGCGTCCAACGTGGCACTGACACTGACACTGTTCCTGAACCTGTCCCCTGAACCTGTCCTCTGAACCCGGAACCGGGTTGGACGCTGGATCGGGGCTGACGCGAATCGGAGTCGGCGTCGCGGTCGTGTCCCCAGGAAGTCAAAATCGGGCGACGGGCAAGACAACCGACGACCACCGGGCGGCATTGCAGAAACCCGGAACCTCCTCGTAGTCCGTCACGCACACGTATCCTTCGCGGCACTCGTCGCTGGTCTCGCAGGTCCTCATGCAATACGAGTCGTCCACCGAGAAGACGACGCAGACGGCCTCCCCCGGGCACGTGTCGGGACGACACGGGGAGAGGGTGCAGTAGCCGCCGGGTTGCGAGAGGTCGCAGATGCGGTCGGTCCCGCAGTCCACGTTGGTCGCGCAGTCGTCGCCGATCTCGCGGCCGCACGCCGACAGGACCAGCGCCGCGGCGAGGCCCGCCCCGACCAGGAACCCGTGACGACGGCGGGCCATGCTCATCCGTCCAGGCCCGAGTCGAGGACCGACTTGAGACGGCGGAACATCTCGCGCATCTCCTCCTGTTCGGACCGCATCGAGGCCAGGGCTTCTTCCGCGGCCTTCCGCGCCTCCTCCGCCGCAGCGAGTTCGTCCCTCGCCTTCTGGAGTTCCTCGCGCAGGGCCTGGTTGGCCTCCTCCAGGGTCGCAACCTCGGCGACGCCCTCCTTCAGGGACTCGACCTCCGCGGTCAGGGCCTCCACCCGGGCACCGAGATCGTCCTTCTCGGCCCGCACGCGCCCCAGTTCTTCCTGAAGCATCTCGCACCGCGCCCCGGTCTCCTGCAACGCCGGCAGTTCGCGGACCGCGGCCTTCAGGGCATCCCGCTCGGCCCGCAGGGAGTCCACCTCGTTCTCGAGCGCGGTCAGGGGCGCCTCCAGCGCCCGCTTCTCCTCCTCGGCCGTGGCGATGGACTCCTTGTAGCCGGCCTCCAGCCTCTCGAACAGGACCTGGTTCTGGGCGATCTCGGCCCGCAGCGCTTCCTCCTGCTTCCGGGACGTCTCGAGGGCGGCCTCCAGTTCCACGACCCTCGACCGCAGCGCCTCCAACTGGACACGGGCCTCTTCGCGCGCCTCGCGCCTCCCGTCCTCCCGGGCCGCCTCCAGGCGCTCGCGGATCACGGTCTCCCGCTCCGCCTTCTGGTGCTCCGCGAGGGTCCGGAGGGTCGTATCGAGCCTCTCCCGCTCCTGCGCGAGTTGCTGTTCGAGCGCCTGCACCTTGGCGTTCAGGCGGCTCTTGAGCGAACTGACTTCCTCCTCGACATACGTGACGACTGCCGTCTCCAGGCCGCCGCCGACCAGGGTGCGGTCCGGGACCTCCGACACCGTCATCTCCCTCGCGGGGCCCGGAACGTCCTCGGGCAGCAACTCCGCCAGGGCCCGCCGGAGTTCCTCGCCGTCCACCGGCTTGTCGAGGTAGTGGTCCGCCCTCGTGGGCAGGAGCCGGTGCTTGCGGATCACGTCCGGCCGGGCCCGGCCGGACACGAGGATGACCGGGATGCCGCGCAGGGCCTTGTCCTTCTTCAGGCGGTGGCAGGCGGTGAACCCCCGAGGCATGTCCGCCGACAGGATGATGGCCCTCGGACTCCACTGCCCGACCGAGTTCACGAGGTCGTCGGGCTGATCGGTCCCCACGGGTTCAAAGGACGCGGCCCGGAGGATGCGTTCGACATGCTCCCGATCTTCCGGAACGTCCTCGACCACGAGGACCCGCCCGCGTCCCGCCGGCCCGGCATCCCGTGCCATCTTCGGAGTGGCCACCCGCGCTCCGGACATCAGACACCCCGCAAGATACCCCCGGGCACGGTCGGGTGTCAATCAGCGGTTCAGGCGCCGCGCGGGGTCGAGAAGCTCGGAAAGGGTCCCGACGACGAGGTCCGGACCCAGGGCCGCGGCCTTCCCCGCGTCCACCAGTCCGGTGGTCACGAGCGCGACCCGGACCCCCGCGCCTCGCCCCGCCCGGACGTCCACGTCGGAATCCCCGACGATCCACGCGGCGCCGGGCTCGACTCCGAGAAAGGCCAGGACCGCCTTGAGCGCGGCCGGGTCCGGTTTCATGGCGGGAAACGAGTCGCCCCCGAACACGCCCTCGAAGCGACCCGCCAGGCCGAGGCCCTCCACGATCGCACGGGTCTGGGCCTCGGGCTTGTTCGACAGGACCGCCATCCGGATGCCGCGCAGGGCCTCGATCGTCTCGACCACCCCCGGGTACGGGCGGCTCCGGTCCAGCAGGTGGTCCGAGTAGAACGCGAGGAACGCCCGGAGCGCGGAGTCCTCGTCGTCCGGGCCTCGGGTCGCGGCGCACCGGCGCACGAGGACCCGCGCGCCGTGCCCCACCTCGCGCCGGACCTCCGCCACGGCCAACGGCGGCAGGCCCCGCAGTCCGCGAACGTGGTTTACCGCCGCGGCGAGGTCATCGAAGGTGTCCACGAGCGTCCCGTCCAGGTCGAAGACCAGCGCCTGGACGCCCGCCATTTCGTTGCGAAGCATGTCCGTCTCTGGAGGCGCGCGCCCCCCGTTCAGAAGCGCGGCCAATGTGCGTCTACGCCACCCTCTGGCTCGCGTCACTCAGGCGCTCGTGTCCGATTGTCTGGCGGAACCACCTCCGCCTCGAAGTCGCTCCCCGCGAGCCCGGTGATCCGGACCTGGACGAACGCCCCCGGCTCCAAGTCGCATCCCTGGATGCGGACCTCCCCGTCCACCTCCGGGGCCTGGAACCACAGGCGTCCCCGGCCCGTTCCCCCCCGGCCGGACCCCGTGACCAGGGCCTCGTGGACCTGGCCGACGAGGGCGGCCCTCTGTCCGCGGGCGACCTCCGCGAGCACCCGTTCGAGTCGCCGCCGGCGCTGCCGCGCGACCCTGGCCGGCACCGGATCCGGCAGGCTCGCGGCGACGGCCCCCGGCTCGGGCGAGAACTGAAACACGCCGGCCATCTCGAACCTCATCCGCCGCGCGAACGACACCAGCGTCTCGAAGGCATCGTCGCTCTCGCCCGGGAAGCCGACCAGGTACGTGGTCCGCAACACGACGCGCGGGAGGCGCGCCCGGACACGCTCAATCAGGCGCTCGAGCCCCGCCCGGGTCGTGCCGCGCCTCATGGCCCGAAGCACCCGGTCGTCCGCGTGCTGCACCGGGAGGTCGAGATACGGCAGGACGTTGGGACGGGAGGCGATGACCTCGAGCAGGCGGTCCGACAGGTCGCGCGGATACAGGTACATCAGGCGGATCCAGCGCAGGTCCGGGGCCTCGAGGGCGATGCGGTCCACGAGCGACGCCAGGTCCGGGCGCCCGGGCAGGTCCCGGCCGTAGTGGGTCAGGTCCTGGGCGACCAGGACCACCTCGCGCACGTCCGACGCGGCCAGGGCCCGCGCCTCGGCCACGACGTCGTCCGGGGGACGGCTGCGCTGGCGGCCGCGGAGGCGCGGGATGATGCAGAAGGCGCATCGCCTGGAGCATCCGTCGGCGACCTTGAGGTACGCGGAGCGCGCCGGGGTCGTGAGCAGGCGCGGGTGCGCCGAGGTGGGCCACGCGGGGACGCGGCGGTCCTCGCCGTCCAGCAGGCCGCGCAGGCGCAACAGGTCCCTGACCCCGGTGATCAGGTCCACCTCGGGGACCTCGGACTCGATCGCGTCGCGAAACCGCTCCGTCATGCAGCCGGAGGCCACGAGCCGCGCCCCGGGCCGCATCCGGCGGGCCGCGTCGCGCAGGACGTCGAGCGACTCGGACCGGGCCTCCGCGAGGAAGCCGCACGTGTTCACGAGGACCACGTCCGCGTCCTCGGGACGCGCGGCCAGCGCGTACCCGTGCCCCAGGAGGTCCCCGAGCATCACCTCGGTGTCCACCCGGTTCTTGGGACACCCGAGGGTCACGGCGTGGACGAGCGGGGACTTGCGGGTTTGCCGATCGCCGTGCCGTCCGGGTTCGGAGCGAGACCTCACGCGCCCCCTCATCGCGGATCCAGGTCCTCGACCCGGACCCCTTCCGGGGGGCGGAACCGGAAGCCCTCGGCGGGCAGCGGCGCGTAGGACGGCCCCTCGAACCACAGGTGGGACACGTTGCCGGTCGGGTCCACCACCTCGGTCTCGCGCGTCTCGCCTGTGACGGGGTCCACGAACAGGGTGACCGAGCGGAACATCCGCTCGTCCCCCTTGGGCGTCAGTCGCACGGGGACCAGGCCGGAGTCGATCGGCTTCTCCACATCGGCGTCGAAGTCCCGCGTCAGGTCTCCGGCCCCCGTCAAGAACCGCAGGGCCTCGAACAGGTCGGACCGCCGGACCGGCAGGCGGTAGGCCACGCCCTCCTCGACCTCGTAGGACCACAGGACCTCGCCGTCGCTCACGTAGAAGACCTCGTCCGGAATCTTGTAGTCCCACCGCATCATGCCGGGCTTCTTGAAATAGACCGTCCCACGCCGCGTGAAGGTCCGCCGGGGGCTCCGGGTCGTCACCACCTGGCGGAACGAAGCCCGGTAGTCCGTCGTCTTCTCGTAGAACGCCTGCACCCGCGCCAGCACGTCGCTGCCGCCGGCCCCCGCGGGCTCCCCGGCGAGCGCGGGCGCGGACAGGGCAAGGACGGCGGCGGTCGCGATCCCCTTCATCAGGGTGGATCCTACCAGGTCCGCGCCGACCTGCAAGGCGTGGCAACTCCCGCACGGATGGATTCAGGTGCACCGCGACCCTGGACCCCGGGGGGCAGATTCAGGGGGCAGGA
>DYKK01000267.1 GCA_020722625.1 Anaeromyxobacter dehalogenans | reverse complement strand
CCTCCCTGATTCACCGCCTCGACGGCGGCGAATCAGGATTTCGGATTGCGGATTGAAGTCGCAGACCCGCTGTCGTGAGATAGTGGTGAATGAGGATCCGCGTCGAAGCCAATAGGTTCAATGGGTTGTAAAATCCGACGGCGGATTTGGGGGCCTCCCCCGGGATTGACAGGCGCCCCGCGATCCGGTAGAAAACGGCCCGTTGGTCGGCTGGGCCCATAGCTCAGTCCGGTAGAGCAGCAGCCTTTTAAGCTGTTGGTCGCAGGTTCGAATCCTGCTGGGCTCATTTCGTCCCCATCGTCTAGTCAGGTCAAGGACACGGGCCCTTCAAGCCCGCGACACCGGTTCAAATCCGGTTGGGGACGCCGGCGAATGCTTCACCGCTCCAGTTCCTTCAGCAGCCGGGCCGTCGGCCGGCACTCGACCCCGTGGCCTTCCAGGTCACGGTCGTTCGTCCACAACGGCAGGCCCAGTGCGCGCGCCAGCGCCAGCGGATGGGCGTCGTCCGGGCGGCGGCGAGCAGGGATCGCGGCTCCAGGCTGGCATCGAGTTCCCTCGTAGATTCAGGGGGCGGGGTCTGGAACAGTGAACCCGGCGAGCACGCCCGACCGGCGACGGACTGCCAACTCATGCGTGGCGATGGGTCAGGCGGCGCCTTCGTATCTCGGTTTTTCGGCGGCATCGAACACGACCAGGACCGTTCGGTTTGCGCGCAATGCCGTGCAGAAGGTCGCCCCGCCCGCCCCCCTTGCCGCGCGGCCGTGATCGGGGACAATGGGGCCGGCCGGGGGCGGTCCGCAAGAACCACGTCCCCCGGGACCATGGCGACGCCCGTGAGGGAGAACGCCCATGCAGGACTGGATTTCCCGCTTTCCGCCCCTGCCGCCGCCGGCCCGGCGCGTGTGGTGCAATCGGACCCTCAACCTCCGGTCGATCCAGGTGATCGGCTACGACATGGACTACACGCTCGTCCACTACCGGGTGGACACCTGGGAACGGCGGGCCTACGAGCATCTCCGGCGCCTCCTGCTGGACCAGGGCCTTCCCGTGGAGGACCTCGAATTCGACCCGGACGCGGCGATGCGGGGACTGGCCATCGATCTGGAACTGGGCCACCTGGTGAAGGCCAACCGCTTCGGCTACGTGACGCAGGCGGCCCACGGGCCGCGGATGCTCTCGTTCGAGGAGACGCGCCGGGCATACGGCCGCACCATCGTGGACCTCGCGGAGCCCCGCTGGGTGTTCCTGAACACCTTTTTCAGCCAGTCCGAGGGGTGCATGTTCGCCCAGCTGGTCGAGCGGCTGGACCAGGGCCGCCTCCCGCCCGGAATGGGCTACCGGGACCTGTACCGGACGGTCAAGAGAACCCTGGACCAGGCCCACATGGAGGGCCGGTTGAAGGGCGAGGTCATCGCCCGACCGCAGGAATTCGTGGAGCCGGACCCCGAAGCGCCCCCGACCCTGCGGGACCAGCGGGCGGCCGGCCGGAAGGTGGTCCTGATCACGAACAGCGAATGGCCATACACCGACGCGATGATGACGGTCGCCTACGGGCGGTTCCTGCCGCCCGGGAAGACCTGGCGGGACCTCTTCGACCTGGTGCTGGTCTCGGCCCGGAAGCCCGCGTTCTTCACCCAGGCGATGCCGGTCTTCGAGGTGGTCTCGGGGGACGGCCTGCTCCGGCCCGCCGCGACCCTGCGGGACGGCGGGGTCTTCGTCGGCGGGGACGCCAGGCTGGTGGAGAGCCATTTCGGCGTCCACGGCGAGGACATCCTCTACGTCGGGGACCACATGTTCACCGACGTCCACGTCAGCAAGGAGGTCCTGCGCTGGAGGACGGCGCTCGTGATGCGGGAACTCGAGGACGAGATCGCGGCCGTCCGGGGATTCCGGGACGCCGCCCGGGAACTGGAGGCCCTGATGGGGCGAAAGGAGGCGCTGGAACACGCGTACTCGCAGGCCCGCCTGGGACTGCAGCGCGCCAAGGCCGGCGAGGGCACCCCCGGGATGACACCGGCGAGGCTGAACCGGGCCCTGAAGGAGTTGCGAGCCGAGATCCAGGACCTGGATGTCCGCATCGCGCCGCTGGCCCGGGCGTCGGCGGCCATCGGGCATCCCCGGTGGGGCCTGCTGATGCGAGCGGGCAACGACAAGAGCCTCTGGGCCCGGCAGGTCGAGCGTCACGCCGACCTCTACACCTCGCGGGTCTCCAACTTCCTGTTCCACACCCCGTATGGCTACCTGCGATCCCACCGCGGGAGCCTGCCCCACGACGACCCCTTTCCCGGCTCGGATGAGGCGCCGGCTTGACGGACGCGGCCGCCTGACGAGGGGGAGGGCGACACTCCCGGCCGGCCCGCGGGCGCTCCCCGGCCTGGGTTTCGAGTCAGTGGCAGGTGAAATGACTGCAAGAAATATCTTTGCATCACGTAGCGAGATGGTGGGATCCGTCGGTGATGTACTTGCGAACCCACACGCATCGTTCCCCCTTCCCCTCCCCGGCCGTTCGCGACAGAATCTGGAGATGGACGAACCTTGGACGATTCGCGAGGTCCGCGCCGTCCTCCGCCTCGGGAAGCGCACGGCCTGCGAATGGCTGCGGTGCCGGGTGGTTCCCTCCAAACGCCGGGGCGGCACGCGGCAAACGAGGCCGGCGAAGGGGTCGTGAGATGCTTCATCGGGTGCGAGTCAAGGGGTTCAAGTCGCTGCGCGACGTGGAGGTGCGGCTCAGACCGCTCGTCGTGCTCCTGGGTCCGAACACCGCAGGCAAGAGCAACTTCCTGGAATCCCTGCTCCTGCTCGCTCGGGTCGTCACCGAACGCACGCTGGCGGACGCGCTTGGCCCGCCGATCCGGGGCTATCCCGTGGAGGCGTTCGACGCATCGGAAGGCGGCCTCAGGGGCCTGCTGTCCAGGGACTTCGCCGAACTCGTTCTCGAAGCCGACCTGCGCCCGGCGCCGGACGGGACGTCCCAGGGAGGCGATCCGCTCCGGTACCGCGTCGGGATCCGGATCCAGCCCAAGACGGGGGCGCTGTCGGTCTGTGACGAGTACCTCGCGCGCCTGGGCAGAGGAGGCGAGCCGAAGCAGAAGCCGAGGATCGAGCGGGACGACTCGCCGTCCCCGCCGCGACTCGTGATCCGGCGCCTGGGCGAGGCGGGTCATCCCCAATACGCCGAACTGGGTCTTGGCCACACGATCGCCTCGAACTTGCAGTTCAGCGGCGAGACGCGGTATCCCGACTTCGACCGGCTGCGCCACGAACTGGCGTCCTGGCGGACCTACTATCTGGACCCGCGCGTGTCCATGCGCGAACCGCAGCCGCCCCGCGAGGTGACCGACATCGGTCCGCTGGGCGAGATGATCGCGCCGTTCCTGTATCGTCTCCAGGTTCACCCGGACCACGGGAGGCTGTTTTCCGCCGTCGAGAGGGCCGTGCGGGCCGCCATCCCCTCCATCGACAAGATGAACGTCCTGCTCGACGAGACGCGCGGGACCCTGGACATCGAGGTCGTCCAGGACGGCATTCCCTATTCCTCGCGAGTCCTGTCCGAGGGGACGCTCCGGGTGCTCGCCCTGTGCGCCCTGGCCGCGAACCCATGGTATTCCTCCCTGATCGGTTTCGAGGAGCCCGAGAACGGGGTGCACCCGCGGCGAATCGAGGTCATCGCGAAACTACTGGTGTCCCTGTTGAAACGGCCACGCCGGCAGGTGATCGTGACGACGCACTCCTCGCATCTGTTGGGGTGCCTCGCGTCGCTCGTATGGTCGGGGGAGTTGGACGACCATCAAGTCGCGTTCCTGCGCTGCACCCAGTCTGCCGGCCTGACCCGGATCGAACCGTTGGATGTCGGTCCCCCTTTGTTCTTGGACCGGGAGATCCACGAGGCACTGAAGGCTCGCGAGGACGAACAGGTGATCCACGAGATGCTCCTCCGGGGGTGGCTCGATGGATGACCTGGTCCGGATCGAGCTGTTCTGCGAGGACTCGGGACACGAGCGGTTCGTGCGCGCCCTGGTTCGCCGCCTCTTCGGCCGCGGGTCTCATCGGGTGGATATCCAGACGCGGACGGGCCGCGGCGGCCACGGTCGGGTCATCACGGAACTGCGCGCCTGGCAGCGTTCGGTCGAGCAGGGACTGGTGGCGAAGCGACCCGACCTGGTTGTGATTGTCATTGACGCGAACTGCTTGCGGTGGTCCGACGCCCGGCGCCGGATCCAGGACGCTCTCGTGGAGAACCTGTTCGCGAACGTCGTGGTCGGCTGTCCTGATCCGCATGTGGAGCGATGGTGCCTCGCGGACCCGCCGGCGTTCACCCGGGTCGTGGGCGGCGCGCCGCTTCCCGACCCTGGCAAGTGCGGGCGATCGATGTACAAGGAACTGCTGCTGCGGTCCATCGAGAACGCGGGCGCCACGATCCTCACGGACGAGATGGAGTTCGCGCCGGACATCGTGAAAGAGATGGACCTGTACCAGGCCGGGAAGAACCAGCCCTCCCTCGGGCATTTCATTGAGGACCTGCATGCCGCCCTGGCCGCCATGAGACTCGATCCCGGGGCAACATAGCGATGCCCACGGACCTCTCGAACCGCATCGTCCAGAGGCAATGAACGACCCTCGTCTGAAGACGAGGGCTTCGCGGCGCCGGGCTGAGCCGCAGCGACCGTTGAAGGCCACCGCCTTCAGGCGGGGGAGGTCCTGCGAAGGCTGTCGCCGAAAGGCGAGGGCTTCAACCCTCCCAGGGGAGGACAGTGACAGGGGTCAGCAACAGTGTCAGTGTCAGTGTCAGGTCCACGTTGGACGCGGGTGAGCGGGGCATGACGACCAAC
>DYKK01000266.1 GCA_020722625.1 Anaeromyxobacter dehalogenans | reverse complement strand
CTGGGTTCAGAACGTCGTGAGACAGTTCGGTCCCTATCTTCCGTGGGCGTAGGATTCTTGAGGGGACCTGCCCCTAGTACGAGAGGACCGGGGTGGACGAACCTCTGGTGTACCTGTTGTCGCGCCAGCGGCACCGCAGGGTAGCTATGTTCGGAACGGATAACCGCTGAAAGCATCTAAGTGGGAAGCCGACCCCAAGATCAGGAATCCCGACCGCAAGGTCCTGAAGGCCCGTCGGAGACGACGACGTTGATAGGCCGCAGGTGTAAGCGCGGTAACGCGTTCAGCCGAGCGGTACTAATCGGCCGTGCGTCTTGACTTCCGCCGATTCAAGAGCGGTGTTGTCGGGGCCAGGGTTGTTGCAACAACGGATTCCCTTGAAATCGCTTTCAAGGGGCTGGTGACCATACCGGAGGGGCCATACCCGATCCCATCCCGAACTCGGAAGTCAAGCCCTCCAGGGCCGATGGTACTGCGTGGGTGACCGCGTGGGAGAGTAGGTCGTTGCCGGCCCCTTTTTTTGTCCGCGCTCGGACAGGCCCGCCTTGCTCGCGTTTGGCAGATGGAGGACGAACCATGTATCCTGGTTGGGACTCTTGCTCGAGGTCAGTCATGAAACGGTCTGGATTGGTGGCGGTCGGGATGGTCGCGATGGTGCTCGCCGTGGGATGCGGCGGCGGAGGGGGCGGTCCCGGTGATCCGGGGAGCCCGGACCCGGGGGTGACGGACAGCGGGACCCCGGATGGGTCGGTGACCGACCCGGGTTTCGAGGGCGATCCGGGACCGACGGATCCGGGCGCGGACCCCGTGGAGCCGGACTCGGGGGTGCCCGAGGTCCCGCCGCAGGACGACCCCGGTGGAGACAAGGGCGCTCCGGACATCGTGCTGCCTGACCTCGCGAGTCCGGACCAGGACCCGGGGAGCGACGGGCAGCCGCCCTCCCAGTTTGTCATCCGGGTCCGGGCGGAGGCTGGTGGGCCCGGTGATCCCGAGCCGCTGCAGGGGGTCGAGGTCGCGATCCTCGACAACACGACGGGACAACCCCTGGGACCGAGCGGCCAGACGGACGAGAACGGAGAGGTCGCGTTCGACCTGGAGGACGGTCTCGTGTTCGCGGTGAGCCTCAAGAAGGACACCTACGTCCCCCGCTACCTCTTCGACGTCCGGGAGGAATGGGGCTCTCTGGATACCGGCATGCTTCTCCTGACGATGGTCGAGGCGGTCTCGCAGATGATCGGCCTGTCGTGGGACCCATCCAAGGGGATGGTGACGGGACGCGTCGTGTTCCAGTCCAAACAGGACCTGGAGCAAGTCGGCTGCGCCGTCGTCGAGAGCGACAAGGGCGGCGAGGTCCGGTACTGGGACCCCGCCGAGGACATGCCCGCGACCCTCGACAAGGCCCCGATGACCAGCCAGAAAAACGCGAACTTCCTGGTCGCCAACGTCCCGCCGGGTCCGGCGGGGTTGACGGCCAAGGTCGGGGGCGTGACCGTGGCCACGAAGCAGACCCTCTCGTTCGCGGGCGGGATGACCAGCGTGGACCTGGCGGTCACCACCGAAACCAACCCGACCCCAGCGGACTGCGCGTACTGACCCTCTCGTCATTCGATTCCATCATTGCCTCGCCGCGCCAAACATGGTAGATACCGGACGGGTTTTCGATCAGGACTCCTCATCGAGGTCAGGACATGTCCGGACACAGCAAATGGGCCTCCATCAAGCACAAGAAGGGCAAGGCTGACGCGCGGCGCGGCCAGATCTTCACCAAACTCATCAAGGAGATCACGATTGCCGCCCGGCTCGGCGGGGGGAACCCCGAGGGGAATCCCCGACTGAGGGCCGCGATCCTGGCCGCCAAGGGCCAGAACATGCCCTCCGACAACATCGATCGCGCCATCAAGAAGGGGACCGGAGAGCTCGAGGGGGTGTCCTACGAGGAGGCGACGTACGAGGGCTACGGGCCCGGCGGGGTCGCGATCCTGGTGGACGTGACCACGGACAACAAGAACCGGTGCGTGTCGGAGATCCGGCGCATCTTCTCGAAGGGCGGCGGGAACATGGCCTCGGCCGGGTCGGTGTCCTGGCTGTTCGAGATGAAGGGCGTCATCGAGGTGGACGCGGCGGGCACGACCGAGGACGCGGTCCTCGAGGCCGCGCTCGACGCGGGGGCGGACGACGTGTCGGCCGAGGACGGGACGTTCGAGGTGACGACCTCGCCGAGCGACATCGAGCCGGTGGTCGAGAAACTCAAGGCCGCGGGATTCACGGTCCGGTCGTACAAGAACGCGAAGGTCCCGAAGTCCTACGTCCGCCTCACCGGCAAGGAGGCGGAGCAGATGCTCCGGCTCCTGGAGGCCCTCGAGGACAACGACGACGTTCAGAACGTCTGGTCGAACTTCGACATGGATGAATCCGAGATGGAGACCCTGATGGGTCAGGCGTGACGCGTCCGCCTGCCGGGTCAGGCCATCCTCCGACAAGGCACCTCGTGCGAGAGAACACGACCAGGCGGGTGCTCGGGATTGACCCGGGGAGCCGGGTGACCGGGTATGGGGTGCTCGACGGCGGGGGCGGGGAGGTGCGGTTCGTGGCGGCCGGGACCCTCCGGCTGGACGAGTCGGGATCGATGTCGGAGCGCCTCGCCGCGCTGCATCGAGGCCTGGCGGGGATCATCGGGGAGGCCGGCCCCACGGAGGTCGCGGTCGAACGGGTCTTCGTGTCCCGGAACGCGGACTCGGCGCTGAAACTGGGACACGCGCGGGGCGTGATCCTCCTGGCGGTGCACCAGGCCGGGCTGCCGCTGTACGAGTACACGCCGGCCATGGTGAAGAAGTCGGTGACGGGCCGGGGGCGGGCGGACAAGCACCAGATGACCGCCCTGGTCCGCCTGCTCCTGGGGCTGCCCGAGGATCCGGCCGAGGACGCGGCGGATGCACTGGCCGTGGGGATGTGTCACCTGCTCCTCGCGGACGAGAGGGCGCTCCTGGAGCGCGCGCGCGAGGGTCCGGGATGATCGCCTACCTGCGCGGAACGGTGATCCACGTGGGCCACGACGGCGTCGTGGTGGACGTGGGGGGGGTCGGGTACGAGGTCCTCCTGGACCGGCTGACCCTGAGCGCGATCGAGGGGGACGGGGCCGCCGTGGGCCTGTTCGTCCGCACGGTGGTCCGGGACGACGCCATCACGCTGTACGGTTTTCCGCAGGCCCTGGGCCGGGAGGTCTTCGATTTCCTCGTGACCGTGACCGGGATCGGGCCGAGGCTCGCGTCCCAGATCCTCGGTGGGATGCCGCTGAAAGACCTGGTCCGGGCCGTGCGGGACAAGGACGTGCGGGCGCTCGCGACGCTGCCGGGCGTGGGGCGGAAACTCGCGGAGCGCCTGGCCCTCGAACTGTCCGAGAAGTTCCTGGCCCTGGCCGTCGAGGCCGAGGGGGATGAGCGCGGGGCCGGCCGGGCGGGAGGGGTGCTCGACGACGTGCGGTCCGCGCTGTTGAACCTGGGGTTCGGGGCGCGGGAGGTCGAGGCGGCCGTGCGCTCGCTCGACCCGGCGGACGGCGAGGGCCTCGAGGACCTGATCCGCCGGGCGATTGCGGCCCTCCAGACGAGGTCCTGACCGTGGAGACGAGCACGGACCCGAAGAACCGCATCACTGCCCCGACGAAGACCGTGGAAGAGGCGTCGGAGGCGGCCCTTCGACCCCGCACGTTCGAGGAGTTCATCGGCCAGGAATCGTTGAAGGACAAACTGGGGGTCTTCGTGACCGCGGCGGCCCAGCGCGGCGAGGCCCTGGACCACGTCCTGTTCTGCGGCCCTCCGGGGCTCGGGAAGACCACGCTGGCGCACATCATCGCGAACGAACTGGGCGTGGGGCTCAAGTCGTCGTCGGGGCCGGCCATCGAGAAGAAGGGGGACCTGGCGGGCCTGCTGACGAACCTCCAGGACCGGGACGTGCTCTTCATTGACGAGATCCACCGCCTGACCCCGGCGGTCGAGGAGAACCTCTATCCCGCGATGGAGGACTTCACCTTCGACGTGATGATCGGGGAAGGGGCGCACGCGCGCTCCATCAAGTTGCAGCTGAAACGATTTACCCTGGTCGGGGCCACAACGCGGACGGGACTGCTGACGTCACCGTTGCGCGACCGCTTCGGGATCGTGGAACGCCTGGACCATTACCCGGTCGAGGACCTGGCGCGCATCGCCGGTCGGTCGGCGGCCATCCTGAAGGTGCGGGCGACCCCGGAGGCGATGGCCGAGATCGGGCGGCGGGCGCGCGGGACGCCCCGGGTGGCGAACCGACTGCTGCGTCGCGTGCGGGACTTTGCGCAGGTGGAGGGCGACGGCGTGATCACGGACGAGGTCGCGCGCGCGGCCCTGGACCGCCTGGATGTGGACCGGTGCGGGCTCGACGCGGCGGACCGGCGCTACCTGCGCTGCATCGCCGAGAAGTTCGGCGGGGGGCCGGTGGGGGTCGAGACCCTGTCCGCGGCCCTGTCCGAGGAGCGGGACACGCTGGAAGAGGTCTATGAGCCGTACCTGCTCCAGGAGGGGTTCATCCAGCGCACGCCCCGAGGCCGCGTCCTCACCGAACGGACGTGGGGCCACCTCGGGCTCCGGCGACCGGAGGACCGGCGCGGTCCCTTGCTGTGAGGGCGGGACCGCCGCTCGATTCCCTCCGAGTACGACACCGGCTTCGCGGACCCGACGGATGAACCCGAGCCTTTGGCCGCGCGCAGGTGCCCGCGGCTCCAGGTTCGCGTCGGGTTTCTTCGTAGAAGTCCGGCATCCGGCGTCCGGCATCCGGGGTCCGGCATCCGGGGTCCGGGGTCGCGG
>DYKK01000265.1 GCA_020722625.1 Anaeromyxobacter dehalogenans | reverse complement strand
CCAACCCCCACGATGATGGGGCCGCGATTGCAAATCGCGCCTCCAGGACCGCCAGAGGGTGAACGGCCCGTCGCGTGACGACCAACCCCCACGATGATGGGGCCGCGATTGCAAATCGCGCCTCCAGGACCGCCAGGGGGTGAACGGCCCGTCGCGTGACGACCAACCCCCACGATGATGGGGCCGCGATTGCAAATCGCGCCTCCAGGACCGCCAGAGGGTGAACGGCCCGTCGCGTGACGACCAACCCCCACGATGATGGGGCCGCGAATTCCGATTCGCGGCCGGCACGAGACCGCGACAAATCAACGTGTTCCGTCGTTCCTCCGAGGTCGGGATGGGGGATCGTGGGCGGCTGACTTGTCCTCGTCAAGAACAACGGAATGTGATAAACGATCGGATCGCAGGACGGGAGGCCGAGGCGGTCATGGACCAGCGAAGATTTCCGAGGATCCGGACGGACGCCCTGGTGGACGTCGCGGGGACGGACGTGCTCCTGTTCCACCGGATCCGCGACATCAGCATGGGAGGGATCTCCATCGAGTGCCCCACCCTCGAGGAGGTGGGCACCGAGGTGGACCTCTGCATCAACTTCCCCGACCTCGACGAGGTGATCGAGACACGCGGGGTCGTGGTGTGGACACACGAGGAACCCTCGCGCGGGATGGCCATCCGGTTCGAGGACCTGAGCGAGGAGCAGCGTTCGATCCTGCGACGGTATCTGGGGCTGCGGTACCCGCCGGCCCAGGGGGGAGGTTGACCATGCGCGGCGAGGCCGAGGTCAAGGACCTGCGCGCCCGAGAGGCGCGAGCGGTCCAGTCTCTCCTGAAGTTGAAGGCCGAGATCCTTCCCATCCTGGCCGACGACCTGGCCCGGTTCCCGGAGAGGGAAATCCGCAAGCGCTTTGTGTCGAGTCCGGAGTTCGCCGAGACCCTCGACGACGCCTCCGTCGCGAGGCTGAAGGCAGAGGTTTCGAGGCGATCCCTGGCGATGCGGGATCGGGTCGTGGCGCTCCTGGACGAGGACGACCGGTGGCTTGCGGGGGTGGACTGCGCGGGTCCCGGCAAGTCTTTGGCGGAAAACGAGCGGCTCTGGGAGCCGACGGCCGCGGCGGTGGACCTGGTGCGGGAACTGCTGACCGCGTACGGGTTCCCGAAACCCGAGGAGTACCCCACCGACTACCGGATGCCGACCTGGTTCATCGGGGGCAAGTACCTTCCAGGGCTCGCCGAGAAGTACTGGGCCTGCGTGGCCGAGGTCCGGGAGGCCCGCGCGCGCATCCGCGAGGTCGAGGAAGGGCTGGTCCGCAGCGGCCTCGGTCGCCGCTGGGATCGCATCGCGACCGAGGAAGACAGCCACCCCGGGTCCTCGTGAATGGGAGTGGGTCGGTCTCGAAGTGCCGAAGGAGGGACTCGAACCCCCGACGCGGCGGATATGAGCCGCCTGCTCTGACCGACTGAGCTACTTCGGCGCGCCCAGAACGCGCCATTTCATTACAGGGATCGAGCGAGGTTGTCAAGAGGAGGTCGAGCGGTGAAGACCTGGAATGGAGCCGTTCGGATCTGGTTCGCGGGGATCGGGGTCGCGTGGTGGGGTTCGGTCGTGGCGCAACCGGCCCCGCCTCCCGAGGCCGCGATCGGGAACGAGCCCTCGGTGGCGGTAATCGAGGCATACGTGAAAGGGGGAACGGCGGTGGCCGCCTCGGACTACACCCGCGCCGTCGCCGCCGGCCTGGCCGGCACGGGGCGGTACGCGGTCATGGAGCGGGACGAGGTGGCGCAGCGCTTCCGGTCCGTGCTGATCACGCCGGTGCGCCGCCTCCAGATGGAGCGGCTGAGCGCCATCGAACGCCTGGTCCGGGAGGGAGACGAACTCGTCTATACGGACCCCAAGGCCGCGGTGGACGTGCTCGGGCGGGCCCGCGCCGAGCTCGAGTCCATCGCGGAAGGGCTCGCGGCCAACGAGCGGCTGCGCGACGAGTTCCTGAAGACGCTGATGCTCCTCGCCCGCTCGCACCTGGACAGCGGCAACGAGGTCAAGGCCGGCGAGGTCCTGCGCGAGGTCATCCGCGTGTATGGAGACGGATTCGAGGTCACGGAGAAGGACTATCACCCGAGGCTGGTCCGGCTGTACCAGAAGGAACTGCGCAAGATGGACGCGGAACGGACCGCGGTCCTGACCGTCCGGACGCCGGAGCGCGGGTGCACGACTCTGATCGACGGACGGGAACTGAAGGGAACCACCCCGGGGGAATACCGCCGGCTCTTCCCGGGAGTGCACCACGTCCAGGTCCGCTGCGGGTCCAGGGAGAGCATGATCCGGCGGGTCGTCCTGGACGCCCGCCAGCCCGCGCACCTCGAGGTGGACGTGGACTTCGAGACGGCGCTGACGGTCGAGGGCGGACGGCTCGGCCTGGTCTTCGAGGACGCGGCGCAGGTCGAGCGGTTCGTGGTCCCGTACGCGGCCCGTTTCGGCAGTCTGGTCAACGCGGACCTGGTCGTGGTCCAGGGGTTCGCGAGCCCCGGGACGCGCGCCGACCTCCGCGCGTGGCTCGTGGACGTGCGGGCGGGCCGCGTCGTCCGGACCGCGACGGTCCCGGCCAAGACCGACGTGGTGACCCCGTCGTCGGTCCAGCACCTCGTGGCGACCCTGGGCGGGGCCGAGCCGGTATCGCCGGTGTCCGTGGAGGCCCCGGCGCGCCGCGGGGGCAAGGCGTGGTACCAGAACTACTGGGCCTGGACCGCCACCGGGGTCGGGGTGGCGGCGGTCGCGGCCGGTGGCGGCCTGTTGGCCTCCTACTTCAGCCATCGGTCGAACGCGACGAGCGACTACACGGACAACGGCGGGCAGGGAAGCCAGGCCGAGTGGGACTACAAGAAGTCCGAGGCCGACAAGGCCACCACCATGCGGACCTGGTCCGCAGTCTGCTTCGGGGTGGGGGCGGCGGCGATCGCGGGCGGGGTCGTGCTCTTCGTGATGACGGACCGGATCTGGCCGCCGCCCGCCGAGGCCCGGACTCCCGCAGGACCCAGGTTCCTTGCGACGCCGATGGTGACCCCCGGGGGCGGGTCGTTCACCGGGACGTGGTTCTTCTGACCCGGCCGATGCTCGCCGGTCGGACGCCCTCCCACCACGACCCCGCGGCCATGAAGCGCTCCACGTCCTCGACCGCCTTGGGCAGTCGCGCGGTCAGCACGCGGCGTCCGTCCCGGGTCACCAGGACGTCGTCCTCGATCCGGACCCCGATGCCCCGGGCCCACTCCGGGGCCGCCGGGTTCGCGTCCGAGAAGTACAGACCGGGCTCGACGGTCAGCACCATGCCCGGCTCCAGGCGGATGGATTCGCCTCCCCGGAAGTACGGCCCCACGTCGTGGACGTCGGCGCCGAGCCAGTGCCCGATCCGGTGCATGAAGAAGGGTTGATACGCCCCGCTCTCCATGATCTCGCGCGTCTCCCCCTTCACGACGCCCATCTCCCGCAACCCCTCGCACAGCACCCGCAGGCCCGCCTCGTGGACCTCCCGATAGGTCGCGCCGGGGCGGACGGTCGCGATCGCCGCCTCCTGGGCCCGCAGGACCCACGAATAGACCGTGCGGCCCGGCTCCGTGAACCGGCCCGACACGGGCACGGTCCGCGTGATGTCCGCGGCCAGGAAATCCACCTCGGCCCCGGCGTCCATCAGGACGAGGTCCCCCGCGCCCATGCGCGACCGGTTCGCGACGTAGTGCAGGGTCGCGGCATTGGCGCCTGCGGCGCAGATCGTCTCGAACGACACGCGCGAGGCCCCGCGCCGCCGGAACTCGAACTCCAGGACCGCGGCGACCTCCCACTCCCTCATCCCGGGCCGGATCGCGCGCATCGCGGCCTCGAAACCCGCCATCGTGACCTCGCAGGCCCGTTCCAGGGACGCCACCTCGGCGGGGGTCTTGCGCAGGCGCATGTCCCACAGGATGACCCGCGGGTCCACGACCTCCCACGGGCCGTGGTGCCCCTTGCGCGCCTCGGACTTCAGGGTCTCGACCCTGCCCAGGACCTCGCGCTCGAAGTCCGGGTCCCGGCCGAAGGCCAGGTACAGGCGCGGCCGGTTCAGGAGGAGGTCCGGGAGGCGGTCGAGGAACTCGCGGTTCGGAAATGCCTCGTCGGCCCCGTAGTCTCGGACGGCCCCGTCCACCCCGACCTTCCGGCCGGTCCAGACGTCTTGCTCCGGGTCCTCGGGCTCCACGAAGAGGACGAAGCGCCGCCGGTCCCTGGACTTCTCGAAGACCGCGTAGGCCCCCGGTTCCTCGAAGCCCGTCAGGTAATGAAAATCGCTGTCCTGCCGATACGGGTGGTCCACGTCCCCGTTGCGCCGGCACACCGGCGCAGACCGGAACACCGCGACCCCCTCCTGCATCCGGGCGAGAAAGCGCCGCCGCCGCTTCGCGAAGATCGTGTCCATGGGCCATCCCCTGAAACGAGTCGCGACCTGTCTAGCACACTCTCCGTTCCGGGACCAACCTCGAGGCTGGAGGCCGCTGAAAAACTCTCCAGGATCGCGACATCGTCTCTTGATGGTTCCCCTGGAGACGCGAGCCCCCCATCTATCGGCTGTGCCACCGGCACAGCCTCCCCAGCGCTCCGCGCTGGGAGATGGGGCCCCGCTCGCGCCGCCCGCGACCGATCTTCGAGACAACCGCGGACTTCCAGGGGATGCCGCGACAGAGGGCAGATTCAGTGGACAGGTTCAGTGACAGGGGGCAGTGACAGTGACAGTGTCAGTGTCAGTGCCAGGACCACGTTGGCCGCGGGGGGCGGGGCGCCGCGACGGGTCAAGCGGCGTCTGCGTGTCTCCGTTTTTCAG
>DYKK01000264.1 GCA_020722625.1 Anaeromyxobacter dehalogenans | reverse complement strand
CTCGCCCGGGTCCAGGTGAAACAGGTCGGCCTCGAGGTCCGCGAGCCGCTCCAGCATCTCGCTGTTGGCCGCGAGCACGCGCCGCAGGACTCGATAGCGACGGGCCATGGCGACGCCGGCGTCCCCGGACTCCGTCCCGTCCGAATCGGCCATCACCATGAGGTCGCCTCCCGCCGAGCGGGCCGCGGTCCGGCTCATTCCTCCGGGGTCTTCGGGATCCCCGGGTGACCGAGGGCCCGGGCGGCCCGGTCCATCACGGCCCGCAAGTCGCTCGGCTTGAACGGCTTCGCCAGGAACTCGAACGCCCCCTTGACCAGGGCCTCGCGCGCGACCTCGACCGTCGCGTACCCGGTGATGATGATCACCTTGGTCCGCCGCGAACGGGACAGGACGTGCTCGAGCACCTGGATCCCGCTGACCTCCTCCATGCGGACGTCCGTGACCACGATGTCGAAGTCGCGCTCGCCGAGGCGCCGGAGGGCCTGCGCCGGGTCCTCGAACGTCTCCACCTCGAACCCCACCTTCTCGACGGCCGGCTTCAACCGCTTCCCGACGATGGGTTCGTCGTCCAGGATCAGGACGCTCAAGGGTCTATTCATGCTCGCTCCTTTCGTGGCCCACCGGCCCGTCTGGTTCGCCTGCCGGCCCCCCTCCGGCCGCCATTCGACGAAAGACGCGCCCGATCAGGCGCATCCGCTCCTCCATGTCCGGCGCGGGGAGCCCGCTGACCCAGACGCTCACGGCCCTCGCGGTCCGGGCCGCGGCGAGGTCCGCGCGCGACAGGACGTCACCCGCGACGGCGGCTCGCGGGGCCTCGGTTCCCTCCCCGGGCGGTCCGGCCGCGAAGCGGGCATACAGGTGATTGGAGGCGCGGCCCGCTCCCACCCGGGCGTCCAGGAGGTCCGGGTCCCCGTCGGGTCCCCACACGACGCAGTGGAGGGTTTCCTCGGTGACGGCCGCCCTCGCGATGCGCCCGGCGCCCCCCGCGGCCGCGCCCGGGTCCCCGGCCCGGACCCCCTCGAGGAACGCCCGGAAGGGGACCGATCGCACCCGCCCGGCATCGAGCACGGCGCCAGGCTCCACGGGGCCCTCGAACCCGTCGCCGTGGTCCAACACCTCGAACGACAGGCCCGGGGCCGCGTCCACCCGCGCCGCGACCCTCCAGGCGGCGCTCGCCGAGCCCAGGTCCCGATCCGCCACCACGATCTCGGCAACACGCCGGAACACCCCGGCTTGTCGCGGTCTCGTGCTGGCCGCGACCTGGAAGTCGCGGCTCCAGGGTGGTGCATCGGCACCCGGTCGTTTCGAAGTGACTTCAAGGTCTTGCGGAATTTGGTGGCGGATTCCGGCCAGGCCCGCCAGGGAGTCGCCGGCCCGCTCGTGGACCACGTGGACGAGGTCGTGGAGGGAGCGGCACGCCTCGGCCTCGACGACCGGCGGGCCGGCCTCCCCGAGCGTCAGGGGAAACGCGAGCCGCCGGAACGCCCGCAGGAGGCGGTACTCCGGCTCCTCATCGGACCCGGAGGGCGGGGACCCGGGCGCATCGGGTCCGGTCAGGAGGGCCTGGATTTCCTCGCGGAGCCTCGCCAGGCGCTCCTCGAAGCGCTCCCATCGAATCGGCCCGCGCGCCCGTTCTCCGTCCCGCCACCCCGGGTCGCCCGTCAGGACCGCGAAATCGAAGACCATGGAGTCGGCCGCGTCGAGCGCCCGCTCGGCGAGGGCCAGGACGTACGAACGGTCGAGGACGAAGTCACCGCCCTGCTTCTCGGCCGCGTCGGTCACCAGGTCGAGGAACCGCCCGTAGGACCTCAGGACCCGCCGGAACCTGGCGATCCTGCGGACGAGGAGTCCCCTCGACTCTTCTTCCCGCCGCCGGAACAGGTCCCGGAACCAGGACATCACGCCACCTGCCCCCGCCCGCCGGCCCGGACCGGGGTCAACCGGACGCCGTCCCGACCAGGGTCGCCTCGATCCGGCGCCTCTGCCGGTAGGCGCGAAACACGTGAACCAGGATGAGGGCGCAACCCGCGATCCCGGCGAGGAACAGGAACGCCTTGCTCGCGAGGTTGCAGACCGGGTCCCACCCGGGGTCGAGGTTCACGAGACCCAACTCTCGCAAGTAGGCCGGCAGCGCGATCGCGCGGCTGAAGACGCACAACAGGATCACGGTCCCGGTGACGAGCCGGATCACGACCTCGCGGACCACCTTGGTCCCGTAGACCCCGACATAGACGCCGACCAGCGAACCCAGGTACAGGAGCAGGGTCATCCGGAGGTCCACGAACCCCTGGAAGGCATAGTTGATGGCGCCGAAGGCCCCCATGTACATGGCGAGGTACAACTCGGTCCCCGCCGCGACGGAGGTCGGGACCCCGAAGACATAGATCATGGCGGGCACGCCGATGAACCCGCCGACGCCGATGGTCCCGGCCATGTAGCCCGTGGCCAGCCCCACGATCAGCAGGACCCACAGCGAGACGCGCACGTCGGCGACCGGGAAGTTCACGTACGGCGGCGCGTGGACACGGGCCAGCAGGCGCGCCATCCTGGGCGAGGGGGCCTGGTCCGCGCCCTCCCCCCGCGTCGTCAGGGCGTCCTTGAGCATGGACGCGCCCACGAACGCCAGGATGCCGATGAACACCAGGCTGATGTAAAGGTTCGACAGGGCCGAGGATCCGCCCTCGCCGTGCTCGCCCCCGCCGCCCTCGAACATCAGGCTGTTGACCCACACGGCCAGGCGGATGCCCACGAACGAGGTCAAGATCAGGAAGGCCGCGAGTCGCCGGTCCACGTTCCCGAGTTCCTTGTGGCGGCGAGACCCCAT
Organism: Anaeromyxobacter dehalogenans; assembly: GCA_020722625.1. GTDB lineage: Bacteria > Myxococcota_A > UBA9042 > DTJE01 > DTJE01 > DYKK01. The sequence continues at coordinate 2,032 of DYKK01000264.1, read as the reverse complement.
CATCGCCTTGCCGAACTTGTGGGCGATGTTGCTCCCGACCGCCACGACGCCGGGCACCCCGAGGTTCATCATGCCGGGCGTCATGAAGAACGCCCCCCCGCTCCCGATGAACCCGCTCAGGATGCCCCCGATGAACCCGAGGACCACGACCTGGAGGGCCGAGCCCGCGTCAATCGTCACGAAACGACCCAGGAACAGATCCATGGCGGCTTACTCCTTGGCCTGTCCGCCCGCCGGCTTACTCCATCCGGATCCACTTCAGCCACAGACTCGCCACCGTCCCGTACAGATACGCGACCACCGGGATGATGACGAACGCCGCGGCCGCGGCCAGGACCCTCGCCCAGGTCTCCTCGGCCGCGAAGAACCGCAGGACCGCCTCCTGGTTGGTGAACACGACGGCGAAGACCAGGACGACCAGCGCCAGGAACCCCACCATCCGGACGAGGTCCGCACGGCCGAAGAGGTAGCGGCTTTTCAGGTCCTCGATCCCGACCGTGGGGACCTTCAACCGTTCCCCGAGGAAACCCATGAGTTCCCGTACCAGGCGAACCCGGGCCGCGTGTCCCTTCGACAGATAGACGTCGCCGACCACGACGAGCGAGTACGGCACCGTCCGGTCAATCGCCTCGATCAGGCGGTCGGACGAGGCGCACACGGTGCGCGCCCCCCCGGAACGACCCACGCTCGCGAGGGCGTCCGCGGTCGCGGACAGCCCCCCGTCCACGACGACCGGCTCCTCGACGTCTTCCTCGATGCCGCCGGCGGCCCCGCGCGGCGGGGTGGCCGCCGGTGCGGATGCGGCTGCGACCTCGTCCGCATCGGCCCCCGCGGGACACAGGCGGAGCAACTCCACGGCCGCGCCCCACTTCGAGGCGACCTCCACGACGTGCCGGAACGACTCCGAAGCCGGATCGAAGGCCTCCTCGATCCAGAGGATGTTCGTCGCGGCCATGGTGGCCCGGACTTCCCGCACGCCCTCCAGGGCCTCGAGCACCTTCGGGATCGCCGGGGCGACCGCGGCCGAATGCGGGAGGTAGGTGACGGTGAGGACCCCGCTGGAGCCCGTCACCTTGAAACTCGCGGCGCGGGTGCGATCGTCGCGCGCCAGCAGGACCCGGGCCCTGGCGGCCAGGTGCAGGTCGTCCAGGGCCTTCAGGGAGGCCGGGGACATCTGGAAGTCCGGGAGCTGGGCCACCCCGGTCAGCGCCGCGGCCGCGTTCTCGATGTTGAAGGCGTGGAGGTTCACGATCAGGTCGTACTGGGCCGCGTCCTCCCACGACACCCCGTACATGGCGTGGACCCATCGCCTCCGGTCCTCGTCCACGTCCTCGATGTAGCGGCGGGCCTTCTCCCGGGGGATCCCGAGGTCGCGCATGACCGCGCGCAGCCGGAACTCGGGGTCCGCGACCACGCGGATGCGCAGCAGGTGCTCGACCCCGGGCAGGAGCAGGTGCCCGGTGCGGCCGTGATAGACGAGGGACCCTTCCCGCGCGCGGTCGCACAGGAAGGCGGTCGAAAACGCGAGGTAGTGCTCCTTCTCGATCGCGAGGCGCTCCGAGAGCCGCCCACCCTTCACCATGGCGGTCTCGAGTTTTCCGACCTGGATGCCGTCCCGGAAGGCCGCCTCGATCAGGTCCTCGCGGCCCAGGCAGGGGACACCAAGCCGGTGGGCCAGACCCTCGGCCAGTTCCTTGCCGCCGCGCAAGGTTCCCCTGGAAATGCAGATGATTTGCAAGTCCGGCCTCCTCCCGATTCGACGGGGTTCCCGCCGGTTCCGGGCCCGGTCGCGGCTCCGAACTCCGGACGCCCTCGGCCGACGGTTCCGCACCCATTTCCGACACGGGTGTCAGTCCTTGTCAACGACGGACATGCCTCGCGTTGCCAAAGGTCAGAGGGAGGGCAGGAATCCATTCCCTCTTCGTGGACGTGCACGTGGACGTGAGGGGACAGGTTCAGTGGACAGGTTCCGTGACAGGCGACAGGGACAGGTTCAGTGACAGTGTCAGTGGCAGTGCCACGTTGGACGCGG
>DYKK01000263.1 GCA_020722625.1 Anaeromyxobacter dehalogenans | reverse complement strand
TTTGAGGATCGCGACTCCGCTTCTTCATGGTTCCCCTGGAGACGCGCGAGCGCTGCTCGCGCCAGTCCGCGACCGATCGCCAAGTCGACCTCGGACTCCCCGGCGAGGCAGGGACAGGGGCAGGTTCAGGGGACAGGTCCAGGTTCAGTGGCAGGCGACAGTGTCAGTGTCAGACCTACGTTGGACGCGATGAGCGACGCCTGACGACGGAGCCACGTACAGCGCGACACCGGACCCCGGATGCCGGAACCCGGATGCCGGAACCCGGACCCCGGATCCCGGGAGACACGTTCAGTGGACAGGGTCAGGAACAGGGTCAGTGACAGTGTCAGGTCCACGTTGGACGCGGGGGACGGGGCATGACGACGAAGCCACTGGCACCGCGACCCCGGACCCCGGATGCCGGAACCCGGATGCCGGAACCCGGACCCCGGGGTTCTACACGCCGACCCTCCGGGCCAGGACCTCGGCCACGTCCAGCGTCCGATACCGCTCCTCCCAGCCGAGTTCGTTGACGCCGTCGCGCAGCATCACAAGGCAGAACGGGCAGGCGCTCGCGACGGCCCCGGCGCCGGCCTGGTCCAGTTGCTTCAGGCGTACCTGGTTCATCCGCTCCCCGATGTGCTCCTCGCGGAACATCAGGCCCCCGCCCGCCCCGCAACACATCCCGTTGACCCGGCTCCGCCCGACCTCGGCCACCTCGACCCCCGGGCAGGCGGACAGGACCTCGCGCGGCGCCTCGTAGATCCCGTTGTACCGCCCGAGGTAGCAGGAATCGTGGAACACGTACCGCTCCGGGGTCTCCTGCGGGGGGACCTGGATCCGCCCGTCGCGCAGCAGGCGCGCGAGCAACTCGGTGTGATGGAGGACCTCGAAGTCCCCTCCGAACTGCGGGTACTCGTGCCGGATCGTGTTCATGCAGTGCGGGCAGGCCGTGACGATCTTGCGGACCCCGTATTTCTTGAACGTCTCGATATTGGCCTGGGCCTGCATCTGGAACAGGTACTCGTTGCCGAGCCGTCGCGCCGGGTCCCCGCAGCACTGCTCCTCGGGCCCCAGGACCGCGAAGTCCACCCCCGCCTTCGCCATCAGGCTCATGAACGCCCGGGCCACCTTCTGGTTGCGGTCGTCGTACGCCGCGAAACACCCCATGAAGTACAGGTACTCCGCGGACTTCTTCTCCGACAGGAGCGGGACCCCCGCCTCCGTGACCCAGGCCCCGCGCTCGCCGGAGGACAGCCCCCACGGATTCCCCTTGTTCTCGAGGTTCTTCATCGCGGTCGCCACCTCCGGGTTGACCTTGCCCTCCATCAGGGTCAGGTAGCGCCGGAAGTCCACGACCTTGTCCACGTGCTGGATCATGACCGGGCAGTTCTCCTCGCAGGAACGGCACGTCGTGCAGGACCAGATCACGTCCTCCTGGACGGCGTCAATCAGGGTGGGTTCCCCTTCCGGGATCTCCTCGCCCGCCAGGATTCGGCGTTCGTGCTTCTTGACGTAGTCCCGGACATCGCGAATCAGAAGTTTCGGGTTCAGCGGTTTTCCGGACAGGACCGCCGGGCAGTTGACTGTGCATCGCCCGCATTCCGTGCAGGAGTACCCGTCCAGGATCTGCTTCCACGTCAGTTCCGTGGGTTTCGAGACCCCGAAGGTCTCCTGGTTCTCGAGGTCCAGGATCGGGCGGATCGCACCCGGGGGTTCGAGTTTCGAGAAGAAGACGTTGGGGATGGCCGTGATCACGTGGAAGTGCTTGGAGCGCGGCAATTCGTTCAGGAAGAACAGGAGGGTCGCGATGTGGACCCAGAACATGGCGACCGCCAGGGCCTTCAGAACTCCGGGTCCCGCCCCGCGCAACCAGCCCCCCACGAGCGACCCGATCGGGGCGTGGGCCGCCTCGGCCTCGACCCCGGGGACCCCCGCCGCGAACCGGCTCCCGTCGTACAGGAAATCCGTGACCATCAGGGTCGCGATCAGACCCAGGATCAGGTAGCCGCTCCCCGTGATGGTCAGCCGCGCGGGCTTCAGGACCAGGCGGCGGAACGCGGCGTACGAGACCATCCCGAGGACCACGACCTCCGTCCAGTCCTTGAGCCACGTGTAGGCATGGTCCAGGGCGGGCCAGAACCAGAACAGCGTCCAGTGGCCCGCGAAGGCCCCTCCGTCGTAGGCACGCCCCATCAGCGAGATGCTCCGCACGAGCAGGACCAGGAAGCCCCAGAAGATGAAGGCGTGCATCAGCCCGGCCCCGGGTTCCTTGAACAACTTCTTCTGGGCGAAGGCGATGCGGAGGGTCTGCTCGATCCGGTCCGCGACGCGGTCCCAGCGGACCTCGGGCTTCGCGCGCAGGAGAACCCCGACCTTGACCCGCATCACCTGCGCGAAGAAGAACAGGGCAACCGCGATCAGAAGGGTCATCAGGGCAGCGTCGAACCACATCTTCGGTGCCTCCTCTCGGGGGGGACCGTGCGACCAGGTGCATCCCGGCCCCCGGTTGCGAGGTCTTTTACCGTTTGATCAGGGCGACTGCAAATCCCTTTCCCCCCTCCATCCCCAGTTTTGCCTCGCGGTCGGTCGGGGGAAGGTCCGGGGGGACCAGGTGGAGGTCGAAGCAGCCCGTGCTCAGGAAGGTGGTCTGCAACTCCGCCAGGTATCCAGGGACATCGCTCTTGAGGACCAGGAGGCCCCCCGGCGCCAGGACCCGGGCGAGGACCCACGCCAGGAGCGAGCCATGACGGCGCGCAGCCTGGCTCCGCTTCCACCAAGGGTCGGGATACAGGACGTACGCCTCGCGGACCGTGCCCGGGTCCACGAGCAGGGGAAGCGTCGCCCGGGCGTCCCCCCACACCACGCGCACGTTCCCGAGGCCCGCCCGCACGGCCCGTCGCAAGGTCCGCACCGCGAAGGCCAGGCGGACCTCGAAGCCCACCATCGTCGTGCCCGGATGCCGCGCGGCCATCGCGCACAGGAAGGCGCCCTTCCCGGGGCCGACCTCGATCACGAGGTCCCGGTCCGCGGCCGCCTCGCGAAACCGGCGGACGTGCTCCGGGTCGCCCGGGTTCACAAGACCTGGAAGGTCTTGAAATTCCTCAGGGACCCGCTGCCGGGCCAGCCGGCGCGACCCGCCGATCAGGGCGTCGGCGCCGACCTCGTTCCAGGTCCTGAACACCTTCTCGACCATCGCACCCGATCCACGAGCCCGGGCGTGACCCGTCAAAGCCCGGGAACGGCGCGGGCGAAGGCCAGGACCCCCACCCAGGCCGCCCCGGCGTCCTTCAGCGCCCCCGCGCACTCCGAGGCCGTGGCCCCGGTCGTCACCACGTCGTCCACCAGGAGGACGCGGCGACCGGCCACCGCGGCGGGGCGCACGACCGCGAAGCACCCCCTCGCGCGTCGCGCCCGTTCCGCGCGGGAGCCCCCGCCCTGAGAACCCCGGTCCCGCACGCGCCGCAAGGCCCGTCCCTCCAGGGGCGTCCCGAGGGTCGAGGCCACCACCCGCGCCAGCAACGCGGCCTGGTTATACCCCCGACGTAGAAATCTCAACACCGTCGTCGGGATCGGGACCACGAGGTCGGCGTCCGCGACCCCGCCCAGAACCGCCGCGGCCGACATCGCCCGCCCGAGAGGGACCGCGAGTTCGAAGGCGCGTCCGTGCTTGAAGGCCAACAGGAGCGAGCGCGCCTCTCCGGCGTATGCGAAGACCGCGCGGCAGGCGTCGAATCGGGGCCGCGAGCGCGAGCAGTCGGGGCACGCGACCGGCAGCCCGGCCCGGGGGAGGCCGCACCGCTCGCACCAGGGTGGAACCAGGCGGACCAGGGTTTCGAGGCAGGAGGGACACAGCGGGAGGCCCGTGTCCGGCCGCCGGGCGAGCATCGCCCCGCACCCAGAGCAGGACAGGGGGAACAAGGCGTCGCCAAGGCCCACCCCAGCGACCCATCGGATCGCCGCGGCCCACCCCGTCAGTCGCTCCCGGCCTGCATCCGGGCGAACTCCTGGACCCAGGGGGGCTCCGTCAGCGGGACCTCCGCCGCGTCCGACCACAACCGCTCCAGGTCGTAGAAGTCGCGGGTCCCCTGCTCGAAGACGTGGACGACCACGTCCCCGAAGTCCATCAGGACCCAGGTCCCGGCCCGCCGCCCCTCCACCCCGACCGGGCAGACGCCCTTCTCCTTCAGGCCCGCCTCGATCGCCTCGGAGATGGCCAGTACGTGCCGGTCCGAGCGCCCCGACAGGATCACGAAGATGTCCGTGAAGGACGCCACCTTCGACACGTCCAGGACCCGCGTCGCATAGGCGTTCTTCGACCAGGCCGCCTCGACGATGGCCATGGCCAGGGCCTTCGCGTCGGGAAAGGGGTGGGGGACCGTGGAGGGGCGAGGGTCCGGAATCGCCGGAATTCTTGGCCGCGCTTGCTCTTCCATGAACCTCCTGCTCCGGGGAACCGACCCCGGCCTCCCCCCGTCCGTTCGAACCGTCCGGATGCCTGGGGAGAGACCAACCGAATTCTAGGGAGTCGCGCCGCATCCGTCAAATCAACAGACGTCCTCGACCCCTCTATCGAGAGATCGGCCGTTTCCGTTCCGCGGGTGGCCCGCGGATCGTCAAGAGAACTGGGGAGAAGAGGTCCGGGAGACCCTGCGGGATTCCCGTGCCCTCCGGGATCCGGGGTCCGGCATCCGGGGCCCGGCATCCGGTGTCACGGCGGACGCGGCCTTGTCGTCCCGCGCCGCTCATCGCGTCCAACGCCGCACGGACACTGTCCACTGTCACTGTCCACTGACACTGTTCCTGAACCTGTCCACTGAACCCGGTAGGAGGTTGGACGCGGGCTCGGGACTGACGCGAATCGGAGTTCGCGTCCCCAGGG
>DYKK01000262.1 GCA_020722625.1 Anaeromyxobacter dehalogenans | reverse complement strand
ACGCAACCCCGCGTTCGTGCTCATCGCGTTCGCGATCCTGATCACGCAGGCGGGCTCGATCCTTCAGGTCCCGGTGCGGCTGGTCGAGGGCGCCATCCTCGCGCTGACGGGCAACGGCCCTGCCGGGTGATCATCCCGCGCTTTGCGACCATCCGTGCCATGCGATAGGATCCGATTGTTGTTCGCCGCGGGAGAATGAGGAGGAATGGCCGAAGGCAACGAACACGCGCGGGAACTGATCGGCCTCTTGCGGTTGATGGCCCAGACCAGCGAGGACGAATCCCTGTCCCGGTCCCTGTCCGTGGTCGCGCGGATGGCGGCCCTCGTGACGCGGGCCCCGCGCGCGGGGGTGTTCCTCGAAGACCCGGAGTCCGGCGTCCTGCGCCTCGTCGCGTCGCACGGACTCGAGACCGACGATTCGTCCCGGGTCACGGCGATCGCGGTCGAGAAGCAGCCCTGGCGCGAGGGCCAGAAGTCGCTCTTCATCCCGAGGGCCGTGCCGAGCCCCCCCGGCCGGGACGCGATCCCCCCGCCGTTCGACCGGGATTCCCTGTGGGTCGCCCTGTACTCCGCGGGGAAGGTGGTGGGTCGCCTCGTGGTCCAGGGAAGTGGCGCGCCGGACGAGACCACCGAGGAGTTCCTGCGCCTGGTCGCCATCTACGGGGGCAGCCTCGTGGCCAAGGCCCGCCTGTACGGGGCGCTCCAGCGCCGCGTCGAGGAACTGACCATCCTCTACGAGATCGGCCACAGGTTGTCCTCGACCCTGGACCTGGACCGGGTCCTCGGCCTGATGGTGGACGCGGTCGTCCGGCTGACCGGGTGCGAGGCGTGCTCGATCATGCTCCTGGAAGACGGGGTCCTGCGCATCCGCAAGGCCCGGGGCATCCCCGAAGACATCGTCCAGAAGGCCGCGCGCCGCCTGGGCGAGGGGATCTCCGGCCGCGTGGCCGAGACCGGCGAACCCCTGTTCATCCGGGACGTGAACCGCGAGAAGGGCGTCGCGGCGAGCCACGCGGCCCACTATCGCTCGCCCTCGCTCATCTGCGTGCCTCTGAAGGCCCGGGGCCGCGTGATCGGCGTTCTGAACGCGAACGACAAGCGGTCCGGCGACTTCACACCCGAGGACTTCAACCTCGTGACCCTGTTCGCGAGCCAGGCGGCCCTCGCCATTGACAACGCCTCGCTCCACGAGCAGTTGTGGAAGACCTCGATCACCGACGGCTTGACGCAGACCTACGTGCGTGCCTACTTCAAGGAACAACTGGACCGCCTGGTCGCGGCGTCCCTCGCCACCCAGTCAACCCTGGGCGTGATCATGGTGGACCTCGACCACTTCAAGGACGTGAACGACCGGTACGGCCACCAGGCCGGGGACGAGGTCCTCAAGCAGGTCTCGACCCTCCTGAGGCGGACCGTCCGCGCCAACGACGTGGTCGCCCGGTACGGCGGGGAAGAGTTCGTCCTCGTCCTGACCGAGTGCACGCCCCTGGTCGTCGTGACCGTGGCCGAGCGCATCCGCAGGGCCCTGGAGGGCAGCCGGATCCGCCTCCCCCCACCCTCGCGACCCTCGGTTCACGCCGTCTCCGCGCAGTCGCCGCCGCCGCGGGAGGTCCCGGCCGCGCCCACCGTGACGGTGACGGCCTCCTTTGGGGTGGCTGTGCTCCCGATCGACGCCTCGGACGGCGAGTCCCTGATCCGGGTGGCGGACGAATATCTGTACGTCTCGAAGCGCGCGGGCAGGAACCGCGTGTCGTGCTCCGACCCGTGCCGCGAGGCGGCCCTGGCCCTGACGCGGGCGGCCACGTCCGCCAGGCCCGCCTGATGCCCGCCGTCACACCCGGCGCAGCACCGCCAGGTAGAACCCGTCCATCCCGTCCCGCCACGGCCACGTCATGGCCGTCCCGTCGGGTCGCCGGAGGGGGGAGGGGAGGGCGATGGGCTCCAGGCGAAGGTCGTCCCGCGCGGCCAGGACCGCCGCCACGACCTCCGGCCCCTCCTCGGGCGCGAAGGAGCAGACCGCATAGACCGCGCGGCCGCCAGGCCGCAACAGGCCCAGGGCCGCGGCCAGGAGGTCGCGCTGGACCTCCGCGGCCCGCGCGAAGTCCTCCTCGCGTCGCAGGTATCGGACCTCGGGCCGCCGCCGCAGGGTCCCGATCCCCGTGCACGGGGCGTCCACGAGCACCGCGTCCGCGCGGCCGGCCAGGTCCGCGGGGAGGTGCCGGGCGTCCGCGGCGAGGAACGCCGGTTCCTCCACGCCCGCCTCACGGCAAAGGCGTCTGGCCCGCGCCAGCCGGCGCGCGTCCCGGTCCACGGCGACCACCGTGCCGCCGGGCGCGCGTCCCAGGATGTCCGTGGTCTTGACCCCGACCCCCGCGCACAGGTCCACGATGCGTTCGCCGGGCCGCGGGTCCAGGACCTGGACCGCGAGCATGGACGCCTCGTCCTGGGGGAGCATCCAGCCCGGGGTCCAGGGGCCACCGTCGGGGGCGCACGAGCCCGGACGCAGCACGCCGCGCCCCGTGATGGCGACCCCCTCGGTCGCGAACCGCGTCGGGGTCGCGACGACCCCGGCCTCGCGCAGGCGCGCGAGGACCTCCCCGCGGCCCCCCCGCGCCCGGTGGACGCGGAACACGGACGGGGCCGGCTCGGCCAGACGCGCGGCCTCTTCCTCGGTCGGGTCGCGTCCCATCGCGGCCCTCATCCGGTTCCACGCGGGCTCCGGAAGGGACCAGCGGAGGCGCGGGTCCATCCCCGCGACCGGGTCTCCCCCGTCCCGCAGGCGCGCCTCCAGGGCCCGCCCGACCGCGTTGACGAGTCGGGCCGCGCCCTCGCCCTGACACCGGCGGGCCGCCTCGACCGCGGACGACACCCGCGCGTGAGCCGGGACGCGCTCGAGGAACAGGGCCTGGTACGCCAAAACCAGCAGGACCTCGCGGACCAGCGGGGACACGCGTCCGAGGCCCCCGCGGACCAGGCCCCCGACCACGGCCGCGAGGGCCAGGCGGCGCCGCAGGACTCCCATCACGAGTTCGTGGAGCAGGCGCGCGTCCGACTCGCGGTCGGGTGGGTACGCGCGCAACGCCCGGTCCAGCAGGTCGGTGGAGCGGCGGCGCCCGCTCAGGGCCGCGACCAGGATGCGGGCCGCGTCCTCGCGAGGGTCCGCCAGGCGTGGGCGTCCCGGCCTCGAGGGGCTCCTGGCGCCCGTCCGCGCTCCGCCCCTGGAGGTCATGCGTTTCGCGCTCCGGCGGGTCCGTCTTCCTTCAGGGCCCTCGTGACCCACGGCATGCACAGGAGCCCGATCACGGACCGCATCAGGACGAACATCACGATGGTCGCCGTGGAATAGGCGTCCACCACGGCCCAGGCGCCCGACGGCGCGTGCGGTCCGTAGAAGTGCCGCATGACGACCTGGGTGGACCCGAGGCCCGCGACCGAGATGGGGATGAAGATGATGAACGCGAGGATCGGCTGGTACACCAAGAGGTCCCCGAGCGGCACCGCGATATCAAAGGCGCGCAGCAAGAAGTAGTTGCTGAACACGTACGACGACACGAACGCCATCCGGAGCAGGCAGAGGCCCGCGTACTCCCCGGGTCCGATCGCGCGGAACGCGGACAGGACGTCGTGGCGCAGGACGCGGCGCACGAGGCGGGACCAGCCACCGGCACGCTCCTCCTGGACGCCCCCCTCCGCCCCGGGGTCCGCCCGGCGGATGCGCGCGAGGCCGACCAGGACGGGGCCGCCCAGGACCCCGGCCGCCGCGAACGCGCCCAGGGTCCACAGGACGCCGGGTTCCGCGAAGGGGCGTGCGCCGCTCGCGAGTCCCCCCAGGATCAAGAGCCCCAGGGCCCCGAGGTCCAGGAAGTTCAACAGGATGAAGGGGCTTCCCGCCGCCGCGATCCCCCGGTCCGACCGCTTCGAGACCAGGGCCGCCATCATGGCCAGGGCCAGGTTGTAGTTCAGGATGTTCAGCAGATACGAGGCGCCCTTGATCCGCAGGAAGTCGCCAAGCCCGATCCGGAAGCCCGCGCGGCCCAGGACGACCCGCACCGAGGCCGCGTCCGCGAGCCAGACGAGGGGCACGGACAGGGCCATCGTCGCCAGGAACAGGGCCTGGTCCGCGTGGACGAAGGCGTCCCAGGCCTGGCGGAGGTCGGTCGTGACCCCCAGGTACGCCAGGATGAGCAGGGTCCCGCCCCACGCGAGCGCGACCCGCCATCGCCCCTTCCGGGCCGTCCGGATGGGGAGGGGTGTCTCGGGAGGGGGCGGACGGCCGGGGGGGGCGTGCGGGCGGGACATGTCGTGAGTTTCCCCCATCGTGGGGCGCGATTGTAGTCCGTTTTGGCGCGGCCGTGTCGGAGGCGTCAGAAATTCACGACCCGGTCCGAGTCGAGCACCAGCATCCCGAGTTCCCCGAGTTTGGCCTGGCGGCAGCCCTCGATCAGGTCCTCGGGTCGCAGGCCCCGGGCCGTCATGCACGTCTCGCACACGAGCACGAGCCCCTTGCGGATCACCGGGATCAGCATCTTCCCGACGTTGTAGTACCCCTCCGGCGTCTTCTGTCCGGCGCGGGCCGACCACACGCTGTCCCCCAGCAGGAACACGGTCAGGTCGAGGTCGTCCTCCAGGCGGATCAACGTGTCCGCGAGCCGCAGGGCGTTGAAGACCCGCTCGCTCCCGTACGGCGCGTCGTTCAGGATCAGGGTCACCTTCATGGGAACCTCCTTCCCCGCCATTCAAGGGGACGACGAGAACCGTCACGATCCGCCACCCCGGTCTCGGCAGCACGACGGAATCCCTCGATTTGTCGCGCTCTCGTGCCAGCCGCGACTTGCCCCTCCCCCCCCCATCTATCGGACGTGCCACCG
>DYKK01000261.1:2560-4876 GCA_020722625.1 Anaeromyxobacter dehalogenans | reverse complement strand
GTCTCGCAACCGATCTCGGGAGCGACGCCGCCGACACGCCGGGCTTGGACGCGGTCCCCGGTGACGCGCCGCACGACGCGGACGTGGACCCGGGCACGGCCGGATTCAAGGTCCGCGGCAGCGTCGGCCAGGTCTTCGTCACGCACGCGGAGCCCGGCGAGGCCCTGGAACTGCGCTCGGCCGGGGGCGAGGTCGTCCAGGCCGGCACGGCCGACCACCTCGGAAGCCTCGTGTTCCGGAAGGTGCCCGTCGGCAGTGGCTACCGCGTCTTCTCGCCGTCGAAGCGGCCCGAGACCTACTCCGGACCGGTTGACGTGACCGATGCGGCCTCGAGCCAGCCGCCACAGTCGTTCTACTCGAATCAAAAGGTCTCGGCAGGGTACGGCTACCTGACGATGCGCGACGGCACGACCCTCGCGTACTTCGCCACGCTCCCGGGGCCGGAGGACGAGGGCCCCTACCCGACGGTCGTGAACTACTCGGGGTACTCGGCCGCGAGGCCCGGGAATTCCATGGTCAGCGGCGACGATCAGGTCTATTGCGAGGTGTTGCCCGTGCTCTGCAACGCGCCGTTCGACCCCAACTCCCTGCTCGCCGCTGTCTCGGGCTACGCCACGGTGGGTGTCAACCTCCGGGGGACCGGGTGCTCGGGAGGCGCGTACGACTACTTCGAGGAACTCCAGATCCTCGATGGCTACGACGTCATCGAGATCGTGGCCTCGCAGCCGTGGGTCAAGCACCACAAGGTCGGCATGGTCGGGCTGTCGTATCCCGGCATCACCCAGCTCTTCGTCGCGAAGGCCCGCCCGCCGAGCCTGGCCGCGATCTCTCCCCTGAGCGTCATCGGCAACACGGCCACCACGCTGGTGCCGGGGGGCATCCTGAACGACGGCTTCGCCCTCTCCTGGATCGAGCACGTCTATTCGAAGGCCGCGCCCTACGGCCAGGGATGGGAGCAGGCGCTCGTGGACGCGGGCGACGAGACGTGTCGCGAGAACCAGTACCTTCACGACCAGCGCGTGAACAACGTCGAGCAGGCCAAAGACCCGGCCAACTACGTGCCGGAGAAGATCATCCCCCTCAACCCGAGCGCGTGGGCGGACCGGATCGAGGTGCCCGTGTTCCTCGCGGGGGCGTGGCAGGACGAGCAGACCGGGCCGTTCTTCACGACGCTGCTCGACCGGATGACCTCGTCCCCGTCCCGCCGCTTCCTCGTCTTCAACGGCGTGCACGCGGACGGCCTCGCGCCGCAGGTGGTGGCCGAGTGGAAGGCGTTCCTCGACCTGTACGTGGCCCGGCAGGTGCCGGAGATCGGCCTCTTCCTGCCGCTGGTCGTTCCCGAGGTCGCGAAGAATATCACCGGGGTGCCGCTCGGCCTGCCTCCGGACCGGTGGACAGCGTTCGCGACCTGGGAGGACGCGCTCGCCGCCTGGGAGGGCGAGCCGGTGCTAAGGGTGATCTTCGAAAACGGCGCCGGCGGCGATGTTCCGGGAGCGCCCGAGGGCCGCTTCGTGATGGACTTTTCTCAGTGGCCGCCGAAGGAGACCGTGGCACAGCGATGGTATTTCCGGGCGGACGGCTCGCTGTCTCGGGACGCGCCGATGGAGAGCGACGCGGCCTCGGTGTTCCTGCTCGATCCGGACGCGGGAGACCGGGTGATGACGGTGAAAGGCACCTGGAAGGCGGACGCGACGTACGAGTGGAAGAAACCGGACGCGGGGTACGAGGTCTCGTTCGTGTCGCCGCCGCTCGAGAAAGACCACGTGTTCGTCGGCACCGGCAGTGCGGACCTGTGGATACGCACGACCGACGACGACGTGAGCGATTGCGACCTCGAGGTGAACCTCAGCGAAGTGCGTCCGGACGGCCAGGAGCGCTACGTGCAGACCGGGTGGCTGCGCGCGAGTTTCCGGGCGCTGGCTCCGTCCGCGACGGCCCTGTGGCCCGAGCCCACGCTGCTCCTGAGCGACAACGAACCGCTCGAGCCCGGGGAGTGGACGCTCGTGCGCGTCGCGATTCCCGGATTCGCCCATCCGTTCCGGACGGGGTCCCGCATCCGGATTGCCGTGGACACGCCCGGCGACAGCCGCACCGAGTGGCGCTTCGATCTGCTCGAGTTCCCGCACCCGGTCGCTTACGAGGTCGCGCACTCGGCCCAGCACCCGTCCAGCGTCGCGCTGCCGCTCATCCCGGAGGCCGGGGTCCCGGACGACCTGCCGCTTCCGCCGTGCCCGTCGCTGCGGGCGCAACCGTGTCGTCCCTACGTGGAGACACCGAACGTCCCCGCGGGGTGAATCCGATGGCGGTGGGCGATGG
>DYKK01000261.1:0-2460 GCA_020722625.1 Anaeromyxobacter dehalogenans | reverse complement strand
CCTGATGCTGCCGGCACGACCCGGACGTACTACAATCGGCCTCGCCTGAAACCGGAGGTCTGCGATGGCGGACATCGTGATCGAGCACCACCCGGACGAGGCGCGCCTCGCCGCCCTGGGGGTGAGGTCGTGGCCGATCTGGACCAAGGAGGAATCGGAGTTCCCGTGGACCTACGACGAGCCCGAGACCTGCTACTTCCTCGCGGGCAGGGTCGTGGTGACGCCGCGGGGCGGCCGGCCGGTCGAGGTCGGCGAGGGGGACCTCGTCACGTTCCCGAAGGGGATGACCTGCACGTGGAAGGTGCACAAGGCGGTGCGCAAGCACTACCGGTTCGGATGAGGGGGGGACCGTGAAGAGCCTGACCGAGTACCTGGAGTTCAACGTCCCGGAGCGCGTGGGCTTCGTGAACATCACCGACCAGGTCGCGGACGCGGTGCGGCGCAGCGGCGTGAAGGAAGGGCTGTGCCTCGTGAACGCCATGCACATCACCGCGTCGGTGTTCATCAACGACGACGAGCCCGGCCTGCACGCGGACTACCAGGACTGGCTGGAGGCGCTCGCCCCCCACGAGCCGACCTCGCGCTATCGCCACAACCGCACCGGCGAGGACAACGGCGATGCGCACCTCAAGCGCCAGGTCATGGGCCGCGAGGTCGTCATCGCCGTGACCCAAGGCCGCCTCGACTTCGGCCCGTGGGAGCAGATCTTCTACGGCGAGTTCGACGGGCGGCGGAGAAAGCGGGTGCTGATCAAGGTGATCGGCGAGTAGCCGCCGGTTGTGCGGGTCAAGTTGTGCGGGTCGGAACCCCCAGCCCGGCCAGTGCGACGGCCCGAGCCCGGTCGGGGCGGGTGGACCTCCGGTCGTACTTCAAGGCCGTCTCCGGCGATTGCCCCAACTGGTCGGCCACGGTCCCGATGTCGGCCCCGCCCCGGTAGTACTCGTCCACCACCATCCTGCGGAGCGCGTGGGTTCCGATGCGGGGGATACCGATCTTCTCGCACGCCTCCTTCAGGTAGGTGTGGGTGCGGGTCATCACCGTCCCTTCCCTCGCCGCCCGCAGGCGTGCGAGGTCCAGTTGACCAGTTCCGCGTGCCGGATGCCGGTCGGGGAGCCGTCGGCCAAGTCGATGCGGATGGTCTTGCCGTCGTTCATGCCCCCCTCCCGTTCCTCGCCGCCCGCTCCTGCAAGTCCCCCAGGATGTCCTCGACCTGCTCCAGGGCGGCGTGGAGGTCGTCCGCGATCTCCTGCGCCAGCACGTGGGGGTCGGGCAGGCTGGCGGAGTCCTCCAGGGACTCGTCCCTCAGCCAGAACAGGTCCATGCTGACCTTGTCCCGGGCGAGGATCTCCTCGTAGGTGTAGGGCCGCCAGCGGCCCTCGGGCGTCTCGGGCGTCCACGTGGCGGTCCGGTTGTGGCGGTCCCCCGGCCGGTAGCACGCCACGAACTCATCGAGGTCGGCGCGGACCAGCCGCCGGGTCTTCCGGGTGAAATGCTTGTTGGTCCGCAGGTCGTACACCCAGACCTGCTTCGTCCACGGCTCCTTCGAGCCCGGCTTGCGGTCGAAGAAGACCACGTTCGCCTTGACCCCCGGCGCGTAGAAGATCCCGGTCGGCAGGCGCAGCAGGGTGTGGACCTCGCACTCGTGCAGGAGGTGCCGCCGCACGACCTCCCCGGCCCCGCCCTCGAACAGCACGTTGTCGGGCACGACGACGGCAGCGCGGCCGTGGATCTTCAGCAGGGACTTCACGTGCTGGAGGAAGTTCAACTGCTTGTTCGAGGTCGTCGTCCAGAAGTCGGGCCGGTTGTAGGTGATGGTCTCGCGGTGGGTGTCGCCCTCCTCGGTGACGACCGTGATGCTCGACTTCTTCCCGAACGGCGGGTTCGTGATCACCACGTCCGCGTGGGTCGAGGGCTCGTTCCTGAGTGAGTCGTCGGTCTTGATCGGGGGCTCCCGGCTGTCGTCGTCCGGGCCGATGCCGTGCAGGAACAGGTTCATCGCGCACAGGCGGGAGACCCCGTCCACCAGTTCCACACCCCGCAGGGCGTCGTACCGCAGGTGCTTCTTCTGGTCCCGGTCGAGGTCGCCCCGGGCGAGGTACTCGTGCGCCGCCAGCAGGAACCCCCCCGTGCCGCAGGCCGGGTCCATCACAACCTCGCCGGGCCGAGGCTGGATGCAGTCCACGATGGCCTGGATCAGCGGGCGCGGCGTGAAGTATTGTCCCGCGCCGCCCTTCACGTCCTGAGCGTTCTTCTCCAGCAGGCCCTCGTAGGCGTCGCCCTTCACGTCGGCCGACATCGAGAGCCAGTCCTCCTTGCCGATCAGTTCCACGACCAACTGGCGCAACTTGGCCGGGTCTTGGATCTTGTTCTGGGCCTTCCTGAAGATGAGCCCGAGCATCCCGCCCGCCTCGCCCAGGGTGCGGAGCGTGTCCCGGTAGTGTTCCTCCAGCCGGGCACCTT
>DYKK01000260.1 GCA_020722625.1 Anaeromyxobacter dehalogenans | reverse complement strand
GGAGATGGGGCCCCGCTCGCGGCTGGACCCGCGGGCACTGCCCGCGGCCAAAGCGTCGGTTTCATCCGTCAGGGTCCGCGAAGCCGGTGTCGTACTCGGAAGAACGACGGAAAACGCTGATTTGTCGCGGTCCCGGGGTGGTGAAAGGAAACAACGAGGCAGATTTCATGTCTATTCAAAGACTTGCGGAAATTGACGGCGAATTTGGGTCCCACCCCGGGTCGTTTTACAATGGGGGCGTGGTAGAAGCCGACGATTGAAGCCTCTGGTGAATCGGATGGGAGAAGTCCTCGCGTCACCGCCGCTGATCGAAGCGCTTTGCGAGTTCTTCTTCGCGCCCCAGACCACCTGGGATTGGACTCTTCCGGACCGTCTCTACGCCCAGATCCGCGACGAGTTCCCGGTGAAGACCCAGACCGATTCGGTCACCTTCCCGTTCCACGTCACGCCGAATCAGTCCGTGGCCCAGCCGGGGACGAGAGCGCCCGATCGGGTCCAGTTCAAGCGGGCGGACGGGTCCGCAATGGTGCAGGTCGCGCCGCTCCTCCTCGTGGTGAATCACCTGAAGCCCTACCAGGAATGGGAGCGGTTCCGCGAACTGATCATCGGGATGTTCTCCAGGTACGCGGACCTCGTCGGTCCGTGGAAAGTTCAGAGGATCGGCCTGCGGTACATCAACCGGGTGCTGCTCCCGGAGAGGCCGTGTGACCTGTCGGACTTCGTGACCGTCGTCAACCAGTCGCTGAGCGGCGTCCTGGCGCGGCCGCTGTCCGGGTTCTACCAGAGGTACGAGCTGGAGCACGATCAGCCGGCGGGAACCCTGGTCCATCAGAGCGGGATCGTCCGGGAGGGCGACCAGGAAGCGATCATGCTCGACCTCCATTTCATCTCGGCGGTGGAGGTGGACGAGGCATCGGTCCTTGTGCCGTGGCTGAACGATGCGCACGACCGGATCGGAGAGGCGTTCGTCGCGTCGCTGAATCCGGATTACTACGCCAGCCTCAAACGGAGGGATGGCTGATGGCGCCCTATCGCGGTCTTTCCAAGCCTCGCGACTCGTCCTCCGTCGAGGTCATGTTGCTCGACTTCTCGGAGAACGCCAGAGGTTGGGTTGCGGGGCCCCCGCCTGACTACGCCGTCGTGCTGCCCGTGTGGCTCCGGACCCAGACGGTCGCCGGCGAAGCACGACCGCCCGCTGGGGCACGGACCCCGCTGGGAAGCCGATTGAGGAGCCTCCGGGCAGCAATCATCGCTTCGGGCGAGCCCCTGCTTGACCTCGATGGCGTTCGACGGGAGGTGGCCGAAAGACGGGGCGAACGGGAGTGACACCTCCGATGGGGTTCCCGATCCGCACCTATATCGATGCAGGCGTACTCATCGCGGCGGCCCGTGGCGAGCACCGTCTTTCCGAAACGGCGCTCGATGTGCTCGACGATCCATCCCGGGAATACGTCGCAAGCGAGTTCCTGAGGCTCGAGGTTCTCCCGAAGGCGGTCTTCAACAAGAAGGAAGCCGAGGTCGCGTTCTATCGGACGTTCTTCGACGGCGTCGCGGAATGGGCTCTTCCGCTCGACGCCGTCGTCGCGACCGCGCTGGATGAGGCCTGCACCTGCGGCATGAGCGCGATGGATAGCCTGCACGTTGCGGCCGCGTCCCTCCTCGGTGCCCAGGAGATGATCACGACCGAGAAGGCAGAGAAGCCCATGTTCAGGACTCAGCGCGTCAAGGTCATCACCCTCGACAAGACGCCGTAAGGTGAACCGCACCCGGTTCCTTGGACACGAGTCCAGGGTCCGCCGACAAATTCCGCAATCCTTTGAAGTCACTTCAAAACGGCCACCTGCCGATGCACTTGAGGGCCGCGACTTGGTCTCTTCGTGGTTCCCCTGGAGACGCGAGCACTGCTCGGACCGCGAGCGGGCCGTGTATCAGGCCCCCAAGGACCTCCTGGTCTTCCCGTGGATCGAGGTCAACGCGCGATTCGGTCGGATCGCTTATAATCGGGAGGGGCCGGAGTGGGACAAGACACGATGACCCGACGTCTCTGCATCGGAATCGCCGGCGGCACCGGGTCGGGCAAGACCACGGTGGCCGACATGGTCGCCCGCGAACTCGGGGAGGCCCGCGTCCAGGTCGTGGTCCAGGACCACTACTACCGGAGCCTGGACCACCTCCCCCCGGAGGATCGCGCCCGCCAGAACTTCGACCACCCCGACGCGATTGACGCGGCCCTGATGGCCCGGCACGTCCGCGCCCTCAAGGCCGGCGAGCCCGTCGAGATGCCGGTCTACGACTTCCGCACGCACACGCGGACCGGCGAGACGCGGCGCGTGGAGCCCCGCGAGGTCCTGATCGTCGAGGGGATCCTGGTCCTGGAACTCGACGAGGTCCGCGACCTCATGGACGTGAAACTCTACGTGGACACCGACGACGACCTGCGCTTCATCCGGCGCCTGCGGCGCGACATCACCGAGCGCGGCCGGAGCGTCGAGTCGGTCATCGAGCAGTACCTCTCGACGGTGCGGCCCATGCACCTGGAGTTCGTCGAAAAGAGCCGGCGCCACGCGGACATCATCCTACCCTGGCGCGACTACAATCGCCCCGCGGTCGAGATGGTGACGAGGATGCTGCGGGGGCTGCTGGAGTTGTGAGGGCCGTGACTTTCAATTGGCCGCGGGCGGGGGCTCGCGGCCCCAGGTTCGCGTTGAGTTTCTTCGTAGATCGGGGCGGCCGATCGTGGGAGGGTGCGATGAACGCGAGGGTCTTCCGGTGCCTGGGGGTGATCCTGCTGGTCGCGTGGACGGGCTGTTCCAAGGGAGCCGGCGTCGAGGACCCCGGACCCGCGGTGACCGACCAGGGTCCCGCGGACACCGGGGACCTCGGGGACGCGGAGGATGCCGGCGCGGACGCGGCCGAGGGTTCAGGCCCGCCCGAGATGGTCTTCCACGGGTGCGACGGCCCCGTGGACCTCGACGCGGTGCCCGAGCGGAAGTTCATCGTGGCCCCCTACCTGATCCACCCGAAGACGGACGGGATCACCGTGAGGTGGGAGGCCGTGGACGACGGTCCGGCCTACCTGCTGTGGGGACGCGACGGGCGGCTCACGAACTGCACCTGCGCCCCCAAGCCCACCAGGACCACGCCCATCCCGGACCCGGGCGACGACCCCTTCGACGAGCAGAACGCCTGGACCTATTCCGTCACGCTGACCGGCCTCGAACCCTGGACGCGCTACGACTACACCCTGGTCGGGGCCCTGGTCCCGACACCGAACGCGACCAACGCGTTCCGCATGGAGGCCGAGTGGGAGCCGTTCGGGACGGCGCATTTCAGGACCGCGCCACCCCCCGGCCAGGAATACGTGCTGCTCGTGTACGGGGACAACCAGCCCTTCACGCTGAACCAGGAACTCCTGACGAAGAGGATGATCGGACTGGACGGGGACCTCCTCCTGCACACGGGCGACCTCGTGCACAACGGGCTGTTCGTGCAGTACCGGTACCACTACCTGATGGTGGAATCGCCGCTGGCCCGCCTGGTCGCGCACCTGCACGTGTCCGGGAACCACGAGGGACACGGCCAGGTGATCCCCTTCGACGCCTACTTCCCGGTCCCCGGCGGGGACGCGGTCGCGACGGGACGGGGGCAGGTCTCGCCCGGACCGCGGACCGGGTACCTGGACTACGGCAACGCGAGGTTCTTCGTCATGGACTCCGAGAGGCCCATGGACAAGGGGTCGGACCAGCTCGCGTGGCTGGACGCCATGCTGGCCCGCACGGTCCGCGAGAGTCCTGGCACGACCTGGCTGTTCGTGTCCTGGCATCGCCCCACGTACTCCCAGGCTGACGACATATGGAGCGAGGAGGAGCGGGTGGCGCTTCACGAGGTCATGAAGCGCTGGCGCGTGGACATCGTGTTCAACGGCCACGTGCACGCGTATGAGCGTTTCGTCCAGGACGACGTCGTTTACGTGGTCACGGGCGGCGGCGGGGCCCTCCTGAACCCCAGCCTGGCGGAGGGCACGGTGTATCCGGACGACAACAAGGTGGCCGCGGACCTGTCGTACCATTTCCTGAGGGGCGTCGTCGGGGAAAACCGCGCCGATTTCGAGGCCGTGCGCGCGGAGGACGGCTCCCCAATCGAGGCGTTCACGGTGAAGGCGAAGGACCGCTCGGGCCTGTAGTCCGTCCGGCGCGTCGCGTCTTCCGGGACGCGCGGATGACCTGGACCCGATTTCCTTTGGACGAAGAGCGAGCAGGTCAAGGCGGTGTGGAGGGGGCCATGAACTGGTGCACAAGGGCCGATCGGCTCGGGGCAGCGATGGACGGCACCTCGCAAGCGCGAGGTGGTTCTCCGCGTCATTTGCGGAGAGTCTGTAGAATCGGGGGCGGTTCCGCCCGGTGTGGATGCCTCGGGCTGGTCGGGTAACGAGGGGTGTGCCGATGAAACAACTTGCCGGAATCTTCGTGGGAACCGCGCTTTCGCTGGTGCACGGGTGCGCATCGAGCCAGGATGTCACCGATGTTGCGTCCGTGGACCGGCTGGAAGGCGACGTCGGCGCCTCGGACGACTCGCCGTTGATGGACGAGTTCCCGACCGTGGATACTGCGGGGTTGGACGACGCGGCCGATGTCGATTCGGGACCTCCCGTCCAGCCGACGACCCTCGTGAAAGGTCCCTGGCTCCAGTGGGTCGGCGGACACGGGTTCTACGTCATGGCGGAATCCAAGGACGAGGTGCCCCTGAAGATCGATGTCACCGTGAGCGGAACACCCAGAGGCGCCTTCTGGTCCACACCGTTCGTGCCTCAAGGGGACGGGTTCCTGCTGCCGCCGGTCCTGGATGGGTGGCTTCACGAAGTCGAGGTCACCGGGAT
>DYKK01000259.1 GCA_020722625.1 Anaeromyxobacter dehalogenans | reverse complement strand
GGCAGCGTCAGGCGGAACGTGGCCCCGTGGCCGACCGTGCTGTGGACCGTGAGGGCGCCGCCCATGGCCTCGGCCGCGTGGCGGGCGATGGCGAGGCCGAGACCCGTGCCGCCCGCCCCGCGCGAGCGGCCGGGGTCCACCCGGTAGAACCGCTCGAACAGGCGCGGGAGATGGGCCTCCTCGATCCCCGGACCCGTGTCCGACACCTCGATCGCGACCCTCCCGTCCGGCGCGGGACGCGCCAGGACCCGCACCGAGTCCCCGGGCCGGGTGTATCGGACCGCGTTGTCCACCAGGTTGCGCAGGACCGTGGCGAGGCCGTCCGGGTCGCACGACGCAACCAGGTCCTCGGGCTCGACGGCCCAGGACAGGGTCAGGGGTTTCTCGCGCGCCGGGGCCTCGAAGTCGGACGCGACGGCCTCGACCACCTCCCCGACCTTCACAGGCCGGATCTCGTATCGGTGTTGCCCGGATTCCAGGCGCGACAGGTCCAGCAGGTCCGCGACGAGGTTCCCGAGACGCGCCGCGTGACGCGAGATCGCCTCGACCGCGACGCGCCGCGCCTCGGCGTCCCGGTCCCCGAGGTCCTGAAGCGTCTCCGCCGCGGCCTGGATGGTGGCGATGGGATTGCGCAGTTCGTGCGAGACGTTCGCCACGAAGTCACGGCGCACCCGGTGCAGGCGGTGGACCTCGGTCGTGTCGTGGACCACGACCACGGCCCCCTGCCCCCCCGGCAACGGGCTCGCCGATACCAGGAGGCTGGCGGGGAAGGACGGGTGGATCCCGCCGGGCTGCGCCGGTCTCGGGTGGGCCACGGTGGTCTCGCGCACGCCGGCCCGACCCGCGATCGCGCCCTGGACCACCTCCATCGCTTCCGGCGCGCGCAGCAGGTCCGACAGGGGCCTCCCCACGAGGTCGCCCTCCCAGCCGGACCGCTCGCGCAGGACCCGGTTGCACAGGACCACGCGGCCCCGGGCGTCGGTCACGGCCACGCCGTCGTTCATGGCCTCGAGGACGACCCGCAGGCGTCTCCCCTCGTCTTCGAGCCTCGCGATGGTCTCGGCCGTGGCCCCCGCGAGCCGGTTCATGGCGCGGGCCAGGGCCACGACCTCGGGGGGACCCCGCTCCTCGACGCGGGTCGCGAGGTCTCCGCGGGCCATGCGTTCCGCGGCCCCGCGCAGCCGCCGCAACCTCCGGCTGACGCCCCACGCGACCGCAGACATGACCGCCCCGGACAGGCCCAGGCCGCCCGCGGTCCACCCGACCACGGACCGGCGCACCTCGGCCCGACGGGCCTCGACCCGGGCCATGCTCAGCGCCAGGCGCACGACCACCGGGCCGTCCCGGGCCCGGCCCGGGCGCGCCGCATACATCAGGGGGGCGGACAGCGTCCGGCTGTACCGGACCGCCCGTCCCCGTCCCGAGCGCAGGGCCTCGACCACCTCGGGCCTCGACCCGTGATTGTCCAGCGAGCCCAGGCGCTCCGGAGGGACCTCGGAATCCGCGAGGACCGTCCCGTCCGGGGCGATGAAGGTCAGTCGGACCCCGGCCGCCCGGCCGACCCCGTCCGCGAACCCCTGGGCCTGTCCCCGATCGCGCGCCGCAACCCCCTCGACCCCGGACAGGACCACGCCGAGCAGGCGGTCCAGTTCGGCGGCGGCCTCGTCCTGGACCGCCTCCTCCGCGCGCGCCCCGAGCACGACGTCCAGAACCCCGGCCACCGCGACCATCGGGAGCATCGCGGCCGCGACCACCCGTGGTCCGAGTCCGAAGCGCATCCCCAGGGTCTCCTGCGCCCCCGGTCCGCGGGCGCGATCAGGACGGGTCCTGGTCCGAGAAGCGATACCCCACGCCGCGCACCGTCTCGATCAGGCCGCCGGCGGGGCCCAGCTTGTCGCGCACGCGCTTGACCGTGACGTCCACGGTGCGCGTCTCGACCTCGGTGTGGACGTCCCAGACCTCGCGCAGGAGGGCCTCGCGGGTGAAGACCCGGCCCCGGTGCGACGCCAGGGCCACGAGCAATCGGAACTCCAGCGCGGTCAGGTCCACCTCGGCGCCGGCCACAAAGGCGCGATGGGACAACCCATCGAGCCGCAAGGGGCCGGCCACGATCACCGGCGGGGCGCGGTCCCCCTGCTCCCGGCGCCTCGTGACCGCGGC
This sequence comes from Anaeromyxobacter dehalogenans, assembly GCA_020722625.1. Classification (GTDB taxonomy): domain Bacteria; phylum Myxococcota_A; class UBA9042; order DTJE01; family DTJE01; genus DYKK01. The sequence continues at coordinate 2,733 of DYKK01000259.1, read as the reverse complement.
CACGCGGAGCGCGACCTCCCGCAGGCTGACCGGCTTGACCACGTAGTCGTCCGCGCCGAGTTCCAGGCCCACCACCCGGTCCACCTCCTCGCCCCGGGCCGTGACGAGGATGACGGGGATCGGGCGGGTCGCGGGGTCGGACCGGAGGCGGCGCAGGACCTCGGTCCCGGGCAGGTCCGGGAGCATCCAGTCCAGCAGGATGCAGTCCGGCGGCCGTGCGTGGGCCTCCCACAGGGCCGCGTCCCCGGTGCCCACGACCACGGCGCGGTGGCCCGCGCGTTCCAGGGCGGCCGCGACCAGGCGGGCGAAGTCCGACTCGTCCTCGACGACCAGGATTCTCATCGCCGTGGCTCCGACGGGCCGGACCCTACATCCCCGCGCTCGGCGGGGCGGCCTCGTCCGGGCGGCCCGCCTTGCGCAGCGGGCGAAGAACGACGTATGCGATCAGGACCGCCAGGAACACGACGGACCCGATCCCCCCGGCCTGGAGGCCCTCGGGCAGGGACCAGAAGGACCCGCGGAAGAACACGACCGAGGCGATGACGAGCCCCATCAGGGCCTCGCCCGCGATCAGCCCGGACGCGCACAGGACCCCCGCGTTCTCGACGCGCGTACACTGGGCCTGGTTGTAGCCGCGCCGCCGCGCGATGCGGTCCACGACCCCGCGGACGATCCCTCCCACGAAGATCGCGGCGGTGGTCTCGAGCGGGAGGTACATCCCGACCGCGACGAGCATGGGGCTTCGCACCCGCACCAGGATGAGCCCGATCCCCATCAGGATGCCCACGACCACCAGGGGCCAGGCCATCTCGCCGCCCACGATCCCCCTGGCGAGGGTGGCCATCAGCCCGGCCTGCGGGGCGGGGAGTTCCCGGCTCCCGAACGTGTACGCCGCGTGCAGGACGTACAGGGGCAGGAACATGACCGCGGACGCGACCACGACCCCGAGGATGTCCCCGACCTGCATCTTCCACGGGGTCCCGCCCAGGAGGTGCCCGACCTTCAGGTCCTGGAGCATCTCCCCGGCCACGGCGGAGGACACGCACACGACCGTGGCCACGCCCAGGACCGCGGCCACGCCGGGGTCCCCGGTCACGCCGATGACCAGCATGACCAGGGCCGACACCACGAGGGTCGCGAGGGTCAGCCCCGACACGGGGTTGTTGGACGACCCGATGAGCCCGACGAGGTTGCCGGACACCGCGGCGAAGAAGAAGCCCGCGATCAGCATCACGATGGCCGCGACGAAGGCCCCGCCCAGGGTCCCGGTGAACCACAGGTACAGGGCGACCATCAGCACGAACGTGGCCAGGATGCCCAGGCCCACGACGCGGAAGTCCAGGTCGCGGTCCACGCGGTCCACGGCCTCGCGAGCGCCCGCGGCCCGGCGCACGTCGCGCACCCCGCGCCGCACCCCCTCGATCAGGTTCGCGCGCATCCGGTACAGGGTGTAGCAGGCCCCGACCAGCATCCCGCCCACCGCGATGGGCCGCACCACGAACTTCCACACCTGCATGGCGAGGCCGGTCCAGTCGTCCGGCGTGACGGCCCCGGCGTTCGCGGCCCCCGAGAACGCGACGATGTTCTCCGGTCCCAGCAGATAGACGAGGAGCGGCACGAACAGCCCCCAGGCCAACAGCCCGCCCGAGAAGTTGAGGGCCGCGAGTTCCGGCCCGATGATGTAGCCCACGCCGAGGTACGCCGGGCTGACCGCGGGCGCGGAGACCACGGTGGTCCCGCCCGCCGCGACCGGGTAGGCGCCCTCCTGGTAGCCCAGGCGGATGATGCTCTTGCCGATCTCGCCGACCTTCACGATGAAATCATTGTGAATCAAAAACAGTTTCAGTTCGCCCAGCAGATAGACGAGCGCCCCGAACCCCATCGAGGAGAACAAGGTCATCGCCGCCTCGGACCCCTTCTGTCCGGCCTTGTGGATCTCGGAGGCGGCGACCGACTCCGGGAACGGGAGTTCCCGGTCGTTGACCATCACGCGGCGCAGGACCGTGACGAACAGGATGCCCAGGACCCCGCCTACCGCCATCAGGGCCGTGGACTTCAGGTAGTCCTCGCCGGGCGTGAACGACCACAACCCGAGGATCGCGAAGGCCGGCATGGTGAAGATCGCCCCGGCCGCGATGGACTCGCCGATGGAGCCCACGGTTCGGGCGAAGTTCTCCTCGAGGATCGAGCCCCGCAACAGCCTCAGGACCGCCATCCCGATGACCGCCGCCGGGTAGGTGGCCGCGATGGTCATGCCGGCCTTGAGCCCCAGGTAGGCGTTGGCCGCGCCCAGGATGACGCACAGGAACAGGCCCAGGATCAGGGCGCGGATCGTGAACTCGCTCATGGTCGTGCGGCTGCTCACGTACGGGGCCTGGCCCGCGCCCGGAGCACCCGACGGGGTCGGGTCCTGCATGGCGAACCTCCTCGGAGTCCAATCCGCGGCGAACTTACCCCGGAACCGCCGGCAAAGGCAACCGACAGGTCCCCCTGTTCGGCGGTGGAACCTTTTCCAGCCCTGGTACACAATGCCCGCGAACGGTGTGACTCGCCGGGGGATTTCCGATGGCACGAACCCGCGACTCGGGCCGGATCCCGTCCGACCCGCTCAACCCCTCGCCGCGCCCACGGTGGCGGACGGTGCTCCTGTCCGGGCCGGTGTCCGGCGCCCTCCTGACCCTCGCCCTGCCCGACCCGGGGCTGTGGTTCCTCGCGCCGGTCGCGCTCTTGCCC
>DYKK01000258.1 GCA_020722625.1 Anaeromyxobacter dehalogenans | reverse complement strand
GCTGATGCGTCCGGACTGGCGCGAGCGGTGCTCGCGTCTCCAGGGGAACCACGAAGAAACCTCGTCGCGCTCTTCAAATGAGGCCTGGCCCCGGCGACCGGGACCAGGGGCTCGCGGATCCAGGTTCGCGTCGAGTTTCTTCGTAGATCGGGACGGCGGAACGTGGACCCGGCGTTGACTTGCCGGCGAAACGCCGCTCGCGTATCCTGACGTCACGAACGTTAGGAGACCAAACGCCATGAACGTTCGTGAACGCAACCACATGCTGAGCCTTGGCGAATTGGATCACCCGGGACTCTTTCCCCATCTCGAGGGCCTGCGCCGCCAACCCCGCACCTTCCGGATCGATTTCGGACTGCCCGACCTGCCCCGGGAGCCGGGCATCCTGATCATCCGCGGACCGCGCCAGTCCGGAAAGAGCACCTGGATCGAATCGGCCCTGCGGGACTCGGTGACGCGACACGGGCCGGGGAGTGCCTATTCCTTGATCGGGGACGAACTGATGGACTCCGAGAACCTGGTCCAGGCCATCCGAGACCTGGCAACGGCATTCGATCCCAACCGAAAACCCCACCGGCTGTTCATTGACGAGGTCACCGCGGTCCGAGACTGGGAGCGCGCGCTGAAGCGCCTGGCCGACGAAGGCGTGCTCAGGGACATCCTCGTGGTCACCACCGGGTCGAAGGCCACCGACCTTCGGCGCGGTTCCGAGCGCCTGCCCGGCCGCAAGGGCCGCCTGGACCGGACGGTCTGGCTGTTCACCCCCGTCTCGTATGCCGAGTTCGCCCGGGTGGCCGGCCCCGACCTCGGGGAATCGTGCCTGTACGCCTACCTGCTCGCCGGAGGCAGCCCCGTCGCGTGCGCCGAGGTGGCCTCGACCGGACTGCTCCCCGAGTACGTGGCCGAGATGACGCGCGACTGGGTCCTGGGCGAGTTCGCTGCGGCCGGACGGTCGCGATCCTCGCTTCTGGCAGTCCTGAACTGCCTGGATCGCTTCGGCGGCACCCCGGTCGGCCAGGCCAAGGTGGCGCGCGAGGCGGGACTGGCGAACAACACCGTCGCCGCCGGCTACCTGGAACTGCTCGCGGACTTGATGATCGTCGGCTGGTCACCCGCCTGGGACGCATCGCGGCGGGTGCCCTTGGCGCGGCGGCCGGCCAAGGTCCCGTTCGTCAACCTGCTGGCCGCGTCCTGCTGGAACCCGGCGCGCCCCCGAACCGTTCGGGAAGTCCGGGACGCCCCGCCGGAGAGACAGGGACGATGGCTGGAATGGCTCGTGGCCCAGGAGTTGTGGCGCCGCGCGGCCATCCGGGGCGACCCGACGCCGGAGGTCCTTCCCCACTGGCGCGGCGGGGACCACGAGATTGATTTCGTCGCCGGACAGGACCTCTTCATCGAGGTCACGCGCGGCCGGGCATCGCCAATCGAGTACGCCTGGTTCCAGAAAACCTTCCCGGATGGACGGTTGATCGTGGTGGGTCAGGACCGGTTCCGGACGGAACGCATCCGCGGCGTCACCTTCGAGGACTTCCTGTCGAACCCTGATTGGTCTTGACCGGAGGCGTCGCGGTTCCTACGTCCCCGAGAACCCCGCGCGGAACGCCTTCGCCGCGCGGACACTGCGGATCACGCGTCCATGCGACCGGTCCTCCGAGTGGAGCACCTCCCACCCGGCGAAACGCCGCCGCAACCATGGTCGGGTCAGTCCCGCCGGGCAGGCCGCAGGGTCTTGAGGTGGAAGGCGGCGGTTTCCCAGGCCCGGATCAGGTCGCTCGCGAGGTTCTCCCGGAGGTTGGCGTGCCAGTGTCGAGGATGGACCAGGACGTACACGAACCGCTCGCCCGCCCGGATGGCCTCGGACGGGTCCCGCGGCTTCCACAACATCGGGTACAGCGCATCAGAACAGCGGCTCGTGACGGAGGCCATGAAGGCCTGGTCGTACACCTCCAGGTCCACCCCGACGTGTTCCCGGAAGGACGGATCGTCCAGAAGGACCGTATTGGGCACGCCGAGCCTGCGGTTGAGCCAGTCTCCGTGAGACGCCACGATTCGGATCGGGAGCCCGGTCCGCTCCCGCAGTCGCCGGAGGTTGTCGGCGAACGTCTCGCGGATCAGGTCGAGGCAGGACAGGACCTCCGAGCGGGTCGCGAGGCCGCGGCGCTTGGCCACGGCGGCGACCTCCTCGTAGTGATAACCGGCCTCTCCGCCGCCCTCCTCGATCCTTCGCATCAGGGCCGTATCCACCGTGCTCAACCGGAAGTAGTAGGAGCCACGGATGTGGAGGCTTCTCTCGATCTCCCACATCCGGGCCGCCGTGCCCGGGTCGGTATCCACGTCATGCCGCAGGACGAGGACCTTCGAGTCCGAGCCTATCGCGTCCGCCTTCAGAAGGTCCCATGCGGACCGGATGGAGTGCACCAGGTAGCCGCGCTCCAGCGCCCGTTCGAGCAGGAGACGCCATTCGCCAAGCCGGTCTGTGAGGAGAATATCTGAATACAATCTATATATCAGCCTTCTGGCGTCCACGTCCACCTCACCCTGTACGGGCGGAAGCCCATCCGCTCCTTGAAGTAACGCAGGCCCGGGGAGGCCCCGAGCAAGGTGTCGTACATCACCCATCGCGGAAACCCGAGCCGGTTTTTCCGGTCAATCAGATGCCGCACCGCCTCGCTCAACAACAGATACATGACGCCATGGTCCAGGTCCTCTCCGTGGCCCAGGAGCCGGACGACATCCCCCACCTCCCCGCAGACCGCGACGTGCGCGTAGGCCCGGAGCCGCCCTTCCGCATTGAAGACCCCGAAGACGCTCGGGACCTCTGCGAAATAGGAGACCAGTTGCTGCTTCTCGACGTAGGACGCCGCAATGGGTTTCCCCTGGCGCACCGGGAGGGAGCGGTTCACCTCGACCATCTCGTCCAGGCGTTCCGCCGGAGAGAACTCACGAAACGTGTACCCCTCGGAGAAGGCTCGCTTGCGGTTGGTCCGCAGGGCCTGCCGGTCCCTGCCCCGGAGGTACTCGTCAAAGGAGGGCGGAAGGGGCATCAACGCCACGCCCCAACCCTTGTTGGAGATGACCCGATACCGGGGGTGTCTTTTCGTATAGTAACGATAAACCTGGTGACAACGCTCATCACCCCACAGGCGGATCTCGACCGCCGGGAGGGAAAGCACCTGCCGAACCATGGAGGCGATCCGCGCGATCCGAGGCAGCAACATCTCCATTCCTCTTGTGGCCGCTCCCTGCGGCGACGGCCGGATCGTATCACTCGGCACGGCGCCCGAAAACGAGAACGGGACGTCGCGCAACTCGCCCCCTTGACTCCAATGCATCGGCCATGGATACGGACCTTCGTCGGGTCTGGAGACGACATGCGTCCCCCGAGGAGGTCAATGGACGGAACCCCCGGGACTTCTTCTTCGTCCCGAGAAACGACGTGATGTCCTACGGCGTGCTCGTCCTGGATGACTGACTATCTTTCGACGTCGAACCACCTGGCCTGAGGATCCCCACCCCCAGCGCCCAAACCTCGCGCAGGACACGGGGGTTCTGGACGTGCACGACCGCGAGATAGGTCGCGGAGGCGAGGAGCGCGGCCCCCGCGGCGCGCACCAGCAACCACTCGGCGGGAAGGGCGGACTCCAGCGCGTGGGTCAGGCCGACCGCCGCCAGCAGGCCCACGAGCGACTCCCGGACGGCGCCGAGAAATGCCCGCATCGTCACGCCGATCCCGGCGCTCACGAAGGCCTGTGCCACAAGGTTGCTCACGACCTGGAAGCCCACGACCGACCACGCGGCCCAGGTCAGCCCGAACTCCATGCCGACCAGCAGGAATCCCACGAGGAACAGCGCTCGCAGGAGCGCTGCGTAGAACGAGTAGTCCGACCGCCCGAGCCCGCTCAGCAATGGCGGAACCAGGGTCCCGCCCGCCCCGGTCCAGAAGGCGTAGAAGCAGAGGATGCGCGCGACGGGGACGGCCTCGGCCCACGCCCCGCCGATCAGGGCCGGGAGGACCGGGACCACCGCGTATGCCAGGACCACGAAACCCGTGGACACGACCGCCATGTACCGCGTGCTGCGGAGGTAGGCCTCGCCCATGCGGGCGGGGTCGTCCTGGAGGCGGCTGAAGGTGCTGAAGAGCACGCTGTTCAGGACGTTGCCGACCTGGCCCACGGCCAGCGCTCCGACCCGGATCCCGATGCTGTACACGCCGGCCGCCGCGTTGCCCAGGCGGCCACCGATCAACAGGACATCGAGCCCGCGCACCAGGGCATTGAGAAACTTCGACAGGGCGTGGAAAGACCCGAACCCGAACAACTCGCGGAACTCGCGCCGGCCGAAGCCGAAGGCCGGTCGCCATGGGGACCGGCGCCACAGAACGGCCGCATGGACCAGAAAGTGCGCGTAAAAGCCCGCGAGGACCGACCAGGCCCCGGCGCCGGCCGCACCCAGGCCCACGGACACCGCGATGTAGGCAAGCGAGCCAAACATGCTGGCGACGGTGAGCGTCCGGAAGTCGAGGCCCCGCATCAACAACGCCTCCGGGACATGCCCCAGGGCCAAAACGAGGGGCAGGGGCGCCACGGCCTGCGCAATGGTCAGGAACTCGGAGGGTCCGGCGAGCCACCCGTAGGCCCGGATCCCGGCGAACCCCACGACGGCGATCACGGCCGCCATCGCCAGGTTCGACACGAATGCGGTCGAGACGTGGCGCGATGTCAGGTCCTTGCGTTGGATCAGCGAGGCGATGAACCCGAACTCGGCCGCCATGTCCAGGATGGTCCCCACCGCGAGGACCCGGGCGGCGATGCCGAAGGTCTCCGGGCCGAGCATCCAGGCGAGCACGAAGTGCACGAGCATCCGGCTCACCTGCAGGGTCAGGGACAGGAGCGCCGCCCATCGGGTCGCGTTCAACGTCCGGCCCGTCAGGTCCCCGCGGACCTCCTCGCGGCCCACCCGCCCGCCCAAATCTTTC
>DYKK01000257.1 GCA_020722625.1 Anaeromyxobacter dehalogenans | reverse complement strand
CCGGTCTTGAGCGGGGGTTCCCGATGGCCAGGTGCCTGTTGACCGGAAAGCGAGCGAGGAAGGCCCACAGCATCTCGCACGCCCACAACAAGACGCGGAAGTGGCAGCGGCCCAACGTCCAGAGCAAGCGGATCTGGGTCGAGGAGTGGGGCCGCTTCGTTCGCCTCTCGCTTTCAACCCGCGCAATTCGTACGATCACCCGCGTGGGGATCCTGGAGTACGCCCGCAAGAAAGGGATTGACCTCTCGGCCCTCGCCGAGGGTTGACCCGCCGGACCGGCTCCTGCTTCCCCGCGAACAGACGCTGACCAGGAGGTGACACCATGAGGTTTCTGCGCCGGATGGGAGAGGGGTCGTCCATCGTGGTCCTGTGCCTGGCCGTGTCCTGCGGGCCCTCGAAGGGGAAGGGGAAGGTCGGGGCCTTCTGCGACAACGACTCCGACTGCGAGTCGGGACTGTGCTTCGAGAACCAGTGCCTGGACCCGGACGGGGACGAGGACGGCGACAGCCTGAAGAACGGGATCGAGGCCCATCAGACGGGGACCGACCCGCTGAGGGCGGACACGGACAACGACGGGCTCCCGGACGGACCCGAGGTCGGGGACATCGCGTCCGCGACGGACACGGATGGAGACGGCCTGGCCGATGCGCTCGAGTCGTCGCTGATGCTCGCGGACCCCGACCAGGACTGCCTGCCCGACCAGTTCGACCCGCACAACGATGCCGCGGATTCCGGGATGGAACGGCAGATCGCGGCGCTGTTCTGCCAGAAGGGGGGCGGCGTGTGCTCGGAGTCCCTGGACGCGGTCCTGGCCGCGTGCGTCGAGGGCGAGGTCCAGTGCGACTACTCGGCGGTCCCCGGGTACGAGGAAACCGAGACCCTGTGCGACCAGAAGGACAACGACTGCGACGGCCAGACGGACGCGGGCCTGACCTCCACGTCGGCAGGGACGTGCGTGGTCGAGGGGGTGTGCGGCGCCCCGGGGGCGAGTGTGCCTCGGGATTGCGTGGACGGCGTGTGGGAATGCCGGTACTCGGTCCTTCCCGACTGGGAGGAGGTCGAGACCCGCTTCGACGGCCTCGACAACGACTGCGACGGCGAGACGGACGAGGGGATGGCGGGGCAGCCCTGCCAGGTGGAGAACGAGTTCGGGGCCTGCCCGGGGACCAGGGTCTTCCGGGACGGCGCCGAGGTCTGCGACGGCCCCGAGCCCGCGGCCGAGGCCTGCGACGATGCGGACAACGACTGCGACGGCGAGACCGACGAGGGGTTGACGTCGTCCACCCAGGGAGAGTGCTCGAACCTGGGCGTCTGCGGCACCGCGGACACCCTGATCCCGCGCGAGTGCCGGAACGGCCAATGGGTCTGCCTTTACGAGCAGGTGCCGGGATACGAGGCCGAGGAATCGCGGTGCGACGGCCTGGACAACGACTGCGACGGCGAGAGCGACGAGGGGCTCGCCGGCGTGGCCTGCGAGAACCAGAACGAGTTCGGGACGTGCGCCGGCCTCACGGTGTGCGACGGGCAGGGCGGGGTCGCGTGCGGCGCCCCTGTCCCGGCCTCCGAGGCGTGCGACACCCTGGACAACGACTGCAACGACCTGACGGACGAGGGGCTGGACGGGCTCCCGTGCGACATCACGAACGAGTACGGGACATGCCAGGGGGCGACCTCGTGCGCGGGCGGGCAACTGGCCTGCCTGGGACCGGTCCCCGCGGCCGAGGCGTGCAACGGCCAGGACGACGACTGCAACGGCCTGACGGACGATGGGCTGGACGGGTTTCCGTGCGAGAACACGAACCAGTACGGGACGTGCCCCGGACTGACCTTGTGCCTGGAGGGCCAGGCGTCCTGCGACGGGCGCGTCCCGGCCAAGGACGTATGCAACCAGCAGGACGACAACTGCGACGGCCAGACCGACGAGAACGACATCTGCCTGAAGACGTCGTCCGTCCAGGGGACCGTGAGGGATGGGGCCACGTCCAAACCCGTGGCGGGCGCGCGGGTGGACTTCTACCCGGGTCAGCGGGTCCGGGGGGCGCCCGGCGACCGGCGGGAGCAGCCGGCCGACACCCTCCTGACCGACGGATCGGGCCGGTTCGAGGTCTCGCTGATCCCGGGGCCGTACTGGGTCGAGGTCCAGGCGGTCGGGTACCAGCCCGCGCGGACCTGGACGTTCGTGCTCGTGGACCAGGACCAGATGCCGCTCGACATCACCCTGACCCCGGAAGGAGGCACGGCCTGGTTCGTGTCCGTGTGCGGGCGGGTGTACGAGGGCGTGGGCACGAACCTGTCGCCCCCGGTCGAGGGGGCCTCGGTCACCCTGTTCGGCAACGGCTTTGACAACCCGCTGGCGTCGGCCACCTCGGGTCCGCAGGGGTTCTACTGCATCTCCGGGGTCTCCGGGACCGACTCGGCCGGATCGCCCTTCGAGGGCTTCGGCCTGAAGGCATCGAAGTCCGGGTACCTGCCCGGCATGGTCGAGTCCATCCCGAACGAGCCGAACACCGTGTTCATCGAGGACATCGTCCTCTCGACCTTGCCGCCGGGGACCCAGACCCTGCTGCACGAAGACTTCGAGAACCCGCAGTCCCAGTGGACGATGGACGAACCCGCGAGCGGGGTCGGCTGGCAGTGGCTGTCGAACGGCGAGCACGTCAACCAGGCGGCCGGGGCCTGCGTGATGCTGCCGGCGCAGTACGAGTCCTGCGTGAAGGACCCGGCCGACCCGCTCGACCGCTGCGCGATCTGCGAGAACCCGGCGGATGCCGCCTGCATTCCGACCCCCGGGGCGCTGCCCAACGCGTACGCCGGGAGCGGCGCCTTCTGGTTCGGCAACCCGGCGAGCGCCAACTTCCTGGTGGAGGGAGGGACCTGCGACCCCCTGTCCGGCGGGACCGGGGGGCCGGTCGGTGGGAGCCTCGTCTCCCCCTGGATCCCGACGGGATACGCCAATCCCCTGTCCCTGTCGTTTTACAGTGCCTGGGAGATCGAATCCGTGGACCCGCAGGGGCCGCCGGGCGGCTATGACCAGATGTTGGTCGAGGCCCAGGGGGGGGCGGGGGCGTCCGGGGAGTGGGTTCTCGTGGGGTCTTTGAATCCCGCGGTGGACGTGAACGGCGAGGCGTACCAGCCGTACACGTCCGGCGGCTTCAACCAGGCCCCGATCTGGGTGAACTACGTCTTTGACCTGACGCCGTTCGCGAGCCTCCCGGAGATCCGGATCCGGTTCCGGTTCGATTCCAAGGACGAGCAGTACAACGGGTTCCGGGGCTGGCTCGTGGACGAGGTCGAGGTCTTCGGGGTCGTTCCGGCGCGATGAGGCGGGGTGCGCGGTCGTGCGCATCGGCGGTCTGGTCAGCGACAATCCGTTCGTCCTGGCCCCCATGGACGGATACACGGACGCGGCCATGCGCCGGATGTGCCGGCGCGCGGGGGCCGGGCTGTGCGTCACCGAGATGGTCCCCGCCCAGGCCCTGGTGCGAGGGGCAAGGGGCGCGCGGGCCCTGCTGAGGATCTCGGAGGAGGACCACCCGCTCGTGGTCCAGGTCGTCGGCAACGACCCGGACACGATGGCGGAGGCCGCGCGCATGGCCGAGGAGGCGGGGGCCGACGCCGTGGACGTGAACGCGGGGTGTCCGTCCCGGCGCGTGACCAACGGCGGTTCCGGCGCGGCGCTCCTGTCGGACCTGCCCCGGCTCGAGCGGATCCTGCGCGCGGTCCGGGTCGCGATCCGGGTTCCGCTGACCCTGAAGGTGAGGATCGGGCCGACCCTGGACCGCGTCGTCCTGCCCGACATCGCTCGCATGACCGCGGACTGCGGGGTGGACGCGGTGACCGTCCACGCGCGCACCCGCGCCCAGCGCTTTTCGGGCCGGGCGGACTGGACCTGGATCGCGCGCCTGCGCGAGTGGGCGACCACCCCGGTCATCGGCAACGGGGACGTCGCGAGCGCCGGGGACGCCCTGCGGATGATGCGCGAGACGGGCTGCGAGGGGGTCATGGCCGGGCGCGCCGCGATCGGGAGCCCGTGGCTGTTCGCGCAGATGCTCGCGGCCTGGGAGGGCCGGCCGGTCCCCGAGGCCCCGCGCGGCCCGGACCGCGCCGCCCGGGTCCTCGAACACTTCGATGCCCTCGTGTCGGCGTCGGACGGGGACGAGCGAAGGGCCGCCCGGGTGTTTCGCAAGCACCTGGCGCGGTACGTGCGGGGCCTGCCCGGGGCCCTGCGGGTGCGCAGGGGGCTTTCGAGCCTGAACGACCGGGCCGGTCTCGTCGCACTGCTTCACGAGGTCCTGGACGGATGAGGAACGGTGTTTCCATGGATCCGCCTTTGCCGAGCCCCGCCGACCCTCCAGGAGTCGTCCGGGGCCGGGTGCGTCTGCCCGACCCCATCGGGGTCTATGCGATCCTGGACGCGGGGACCGTCGATCCGGCGTCCATCCCGGAGACCGCTCGGGCGATGGCGACGGTGGGGGTCCGGGTCTTTCAGGTCCGGGCCAAGGGAAGGTCGAGCGGCGCGCTCCTGGACCTCTGCATCGAGGTCCGGCGCGCCCTGCCTCCGGCGACCCGGGTCCTCGTCAACGACCGGGCGGACGTGGCCCTCCTGGCCGGGCTCGACGGGGTCCACCTCGGGGACGAGGACCTGCCCCCGAGCGAGGCCAGTCGGGTGGTCGGGACGGCCCGGGTCGTGGGGTTTTCGACCCATTCCATCGAGGAGGTCCGGGCCGTGGACCCGTCCGTGTGCGACTACATCGGGTTCGGGCCGCTCTTCCCTTCGACGACCAAGGCGACAGGCCGGCGGCCCCACGGCATCGAGGGCCTGGCCGCCGCGTGTCGGGTCGCTCGCGTTCCAGTCGTGGCCATCGGCGGCATCCGGATCGAGGACCTCCCCGCGATCCGCGGCGCCGGAGCGTCGGGCGCGGCCCTGATCTCGGGGCTGCTTGCGGCCGGCGACCCGCGAGAGGCCGCGCGGCGGGCGGTCGAGGCGTGGCGGGGGAGGGTG
>DYKK01000256.1 GCA_020722625.1 Anaeromyxobacter dehalogenans | reverse complement strand
TGTCGGCGAAGCCAACGCGAAGCGTCGGCGAAGCCAACCCCGCTCGCGCCGCCCGTGACCGATCTCCGAGACAATCACGGACTGCCAGGCGATGTCGCAACAGGGGGCAGTGACAGCGGACAGGTTCAGTGACAGGGGACAGTGACAGTGTCAGTGCCCCGTTGGACGCGATGAAGCGCGCATGACGATGGAATCGCGTTCACCGCGATGCCGGGTCCCGGACGCGGGACGCGGGAGGCTGGATGCAATGAAGGATTCCGGCCCAGCGGATAGAATGGGGACGTGGGGGCCGAGAGGCGACCTGGATGCAGGGTCAGGGCGTGCACGATCCCTGGAAGGCCGCGTGGACGGAGCGGGTCGCGGGCCTGCTCGGGCGGGTCGGGGTGCCGGTCGTGGGCGTGCGCGCGGGGCCGGACGGGCTCGCGGTCGAGGTCGGGGACGGCCGGGACGGGGTCGCGGCCACCGTGGTCATGGCGCCGCTCGACCCGGACGGGCGGTACTACCAGGCGACCGCGCGGCACGGGTTTTACTACCGGGCGGCGAGGCCGGAAGACCCGGCCCTCCTGCGGCTGGTGGACCGGGTCATCGCGGTCCTGGCCCGGATCGAGGACCGGCTCCCGCGGGTCCGGGGGGCCGGCCTCGCGCCCGCGGACCTCGACGCGGACCGCGAGTTCGCCCGCCGCTTTCCGTTCGCGAGCGTGGACCGGGCCGTGGGGCCGGACGGCCGCGCCGAGGCCCAGGTCCTCGTGCGTCTGACCGGACGCTGCAACCAGGACTGCCCGTTCTGCTCGGCACCCGTCCTCGCCGCGGACCCCACGGACGAGGACCTGCGCGCGTGCCTGCGGGCCGCGGCCGAGGCCTTCCCCGGCTGCCTGTTCACCCTGACCGGGGGCGAGCCGACCCTGCGTCCCGACTGGTCGGACCTCGTGCGCGAGGCCCTGGCGACCCCGGGCGTCGGCCAGGTCCAGGTCCAGACCAACGCGGTCGCGTTCGCGCGGAGCCGGACCCCCCTGCCGGCCCCGGACCCGCGCCTGCTGTTCTTCGTGTCCCTCCATGCGGCCGACGAACCCCTGTATGACCTCATGACGTCGTCCCGGGGCCAGTTCGCGAGGGCCGTGCGCGGGGTCCGCGCCCTCCTGCGGGCCGGGCACCGGGTGCTCCTGAACGCGGTGGTCGGGTCCGCGAACGCCGCGCACCTGGCCGACCTGGTCCGGGCGGTGCCGCGCCTCTTCCGCGGCCTGCCCCTCCCCGAGGTCCATGTCTCGGTCCTGATGTGCCCCCCGCACCGCCCCGGGGCCGAGGAGTGGCTGATCCCCTACGAGGACCTGGTCCCCCACCTGCGCCGCGCCGTCGAGGCCGCGGGGAGCGAAGGCGTCCCGATGTCCCCGCTCGTGGCGAGCACCCACGCCTCGATCCCGCCGTGCTTCCTGTCCCCGGACGAGCGGGCCTCCATGCGCAACCGCCCGCTGGTCGCGCCCGGCGAGACGGGATATGAGGACCCGTCGCGACCCTGGGTCAAGGCGCGCGCGTGTCGCACCTGCGCGGCGGACGCCCACTGCCTGGGGGTCCCCGCGCCCTACGCGAAACGCTTCGGGCTTGCGGGGCTTCGGCCGTTCTCGGACCCGGACACCGACCGGGTCGTCCCCGTGACGGCCGGGACGCTCGCGGACCTGGACGGCCTCGTGCCCGAGGCCGTCGAGCGCGGGCTTGGTCCCGGGCGCGGGGCCCTGGTCCTGGACCTCCTGCCCCCGGAATCCGTGGCCCGGCCGGACGAGCCGGCGTCCTTCACGGACCTGTTCGCGCGGATGCCCGAGGCCCTTCGCGCCCTCGGGGCCGGGGTGGTCCGGGTCCGCAGCCGCGCGGGACGCCCCGCGTGCCTGTTTTCGGACGTGGCGGCCCAGGCCCTGCTCCCGGGCGCCGCGCCGGACCCCTCCGGCCCCGGTCGCTATGGGCCCGCCTGCGCGTCGTGCGCGGCGCGTCCGGGGTGCGGAGGCGTGTCCGAGTCGTACCTGAGACGCTTCGGGACCGCCGAGTTGCGGCCGTTCGCGCTCGACGGCCGCCGCGGGACGCCCTCATGGCAGGACCGGGCGCGGTGGCTCCTCGTGGGGCGGCCCGAGGTCCGCGTCCCGCTTGCCCGCCTGGCCCCGGAGGCGGACCTCCCCGACCTCCCGTGCACGCGGCCGTGGACGCGACTCGAGTACCACGACGGGGGGACGTTCGGGCCGTGCTGCGCGGACTACATGAACGGACGCCACTTCGTGCCGGCCGGGGCCTCGCCGCTGGAGCTGTGGCGCTCGGACCTCCTGCGCTGGTATCGCTCGGAGATGCTTCGTTCGGACCGGCCCGCCGGGTGTCGCACCTCGTGCCCTGTCCTCGCGGGGAGGCTCGAGACCCCGGCCCGTCTCGTCCTGCGCGGGGGCTCCGAGGCCGCGGTCGAGAACCAGGTGCGCCTGGTGGAGGCCCTCCTGGACCGCCGCACGGACGCGGACTGGATGCCCACCTCGCTGTGCGTCCCCGTCACATCCTATTGCAACTATGACTGTCTGATGTGTGAATGTGGGCGAATCGGGACCCTGGCCGACCAGAAGCCGCCCGAATTCTGGAAGGGGCTGGCCCCGTTCCTGGACGCGGGCGCCGAGGTGGACGCGAACGGGGGCGAACCCCTCGCGTCCCCGGTGTTCCGGAAGTGGCTTGCGGACCTCGCGGCGCGCGACGGGCCTCCCCGGGTCGCGGTGGTCACGAACGGCTCGTTCTTGACCCCGCGCTGGCTGGGCTCCTTTCGGCGGCTCCCGTTCCGGTCCGTCACGGTCAGCCTGAACGCCGCGACTCCCGAGACCTACCAAACCGTAAACCGGGGCCTGCCGTGGTCCCGGATCCGGCGCCACCTCGACGCCCTGCTCGAGTCCCGGCGCACCGGACGCCTGGTCGGCGAGGTCGTGTACAGCATGGTCCTCCTGCGCGCGAACCTGCACGAGGTGCGCGCCTTCGCGTCCCTGGGCCTGTCCGACCGGGCCGGCGTGCGCTACCTGCTGCCCCAGTTCAACCGGAGCGGCCAGAGCATCCTGGTGGTCCCGGAGGCGATGCGCGAGGCCGCGGCGGCCCTCGATGACGCGGCGGGGCTGCTGGAGCGTGCCGGGCAGGAGCGGTGGGCCGAGGAGGCCCGCACCCACGCGCGGATCCTGCGCGACCGTCTGGCCGCCGGGCTTTTCGAGCCCATCGGCAACGTGGACGCGTGATCCGACCACTCGGTCGCCTTGGCTCCCTGCGCGGGAAGCCGGGGTCCTACGCCGGGACCCGGGCCACGGGCAGCAGGACCTCGAAGGTCGTGCCCCGGCCGGCGCGGCTGTGGACCCGGATGTCTCCGCCGTGGTGGCGGACGATGCCGAGCGAGACGGAGAGGCCGAGGCCCGTCCCCTTCCCCTGCGGCTTGGTCGTGAAGAACGGGTCGAAGATGTTCGGCAGGATGTGGTCCGGGATCCCCACGCCCGTGTCCGCGACCTCGATGACCACGAAGTCCCGCTCGGGCGAGAGGGCGGTGGTCACGGTCAGGGTCCCGCCGCCGGGCATCGCGTCGGTCGCGTTCAGGATGAGGTTCAGGAGGACCTGGTTCAGTTGCTGCCGGTCCCCGTGGACGGGGGGGAGGTTCTCGCCGGGACGGCGCACGACCTTCACCTTCGCCAGTTTGACCTGGTTCGACACCAGGGCCAGCGTCTCGGTCACGAGGTCGTTGACCTGCAGGAGGTCCGCCTTCATCTCGCTCTCGCGCGTGAAGTCGAGGAGGTTGCGGATGATCCGGCGCGCCCGCTCGGACTGGTCCACGAGGTCGCGGACCATGTCGAGCCGGTCCTCGTCGGACAGGCCGCGCCAGTCCTCGCGCAACGATTCCGCGGTCAGCATGATGTTGTGGAGGGGGTTGTTCAGTTCGTGGGCCACGCCCGCGGCCAGGGTGCCGATGGCCTTGAGTTTGTGCGCCTGGACCAGGAGGTCCTGGCGGTGGGCGAGTTCGCGCATCATGTGATTGAGCGCCATGGCGAGTTCCGACAGTTCGTCGCGGTAGCGCCGCCGGGGCGGGATCGGGGTGAAGACGCCCTGCGCGATCCGCCGCGTGTCCTGCATCAGCCGGTTGAGGGGGGCGAGGATCTGGCGCGCGAGGAAGTTCGCGACGTACAGGCTCAGCAGCAGCAACAGGACCAGGAACACGATCGGGATGCGCCGGGACACGTCGAGCATGGTGTTGATGGACTCGCGCTCCTTGGCCACGAGCCGCTCGGACATCAGGACCATCTCGGCGCCGTGGGTCCGCAGTTCCCCCTCGAACCGGCGGGCGCGCGAGCCCGCGTCCTCCCCGGACTCGACGCCCCGCGCGACCCCCTGGAGGAGGTCCTCGTATCGCTCGACGTGGCCCACCGTGGCGGCGAGACGGTCGCGCCCCACCACGCGCGCCACGTCGCCGCCCTGCTCGTGGAGGATCCGCTTGGCCGCACGGACGTGCTCGAGCGCGTCCTCGAGGTTGGTCCCGTACAGGAAGAAGTTCTTCTCGAACCGCCGGGCCTGTTGCAGTTCGAAGAGGTAACTCCCTGCGGCCTCGAGGAACAGGAGTTTGTGCTCGACGCGGGTCAGGATCAGCAGCGATGCGATGCTGATGCCGAGGCTCAACAGGAACAGGAGCAGGAAACCCAGGCCGATCCGCGCCCGGATCGAAAAGGACGGGCGCTCGCGGAGCGCGCGCTGGATGTCGGCGCCCCGGTCTGCGCCCGCCGCCGGGTCCCCGGCCCCGCCGGGGTCCGTCCGGGGTTCATCGGAAGGCATCGAAGTCCCCTTGCAAAAACCGCTCCGCGAAGCGGTGGGCCGAGTCCTCGCCCTCCATCAGCATGTCCAGTTGCCTCGCGCAGGCCATCAACCGGCCCAGGAGCGTCAACCCCTCCTCCGAGGCCGGTCTCGGGTGGCGCCGCAGCCAGGCCGTGACGAGGTCCCCGCGCCGGTCCACGCCGAAACCCGACCGCAGG
>DYKK01000255.1:1265-5011 GCA_020722625.1 Anaeromyxobacter dehalogenans | reverse complement strand
GCAGGGAGCGAAGCGACCGAGCGGGAGAGGACGTGCCGGTGGCACAGCCGATAGCCGGGGAAGTCGCGGCTCCAGGGTGGTGAATCGGCACGTGGTCGTTCTGAAGTGACTTCAAGGTCTTGCAGAATTGGGTGGCGGATTCTGGCGGAGGCCATGAGAGGCCCGTGACCGAACCGACCTCCGAGCGTCGCGCCATCCTGCGGTCCACCCTCGTCATGAGCCTGATGACGATCCTGTCCCGCGTCGTGGGGCTGGCCCGCGAGGTGGTCCGGGGGTACTACGTCGGGACGGGGATGGAGTCCGACGCGTTCGGGATCGCCTCGACCATCCCCAACATGCTCCGCCGCCTCTTCGCGGAGGGGGCGATGACCGCCGCGTTCGTCCCGGTGTTCACGGGATTGCGGACCGAGGGGGATCGGGAGCGCCTGGACCGCTTCTTTTCGGGGTTCATGACCCTGTTCATCCTGCTCATGGCCGGGGTCACGCTCCTCGGGGTCCTCGCGTCCTCCCCGCTCGTGACGCACGTCTTCTCGGGGCGCTTCGAGGAGGTCCCCGGGAAGGTCTCCCTGACCATCGCCCTGACCCAGGCGATGTTCCCGTACCTGTTCCTGGTGTCCATCGCGGCCATCCTCCAGGCGGCCCTCAACTCGTTCCGCATCTTCGCCCCCTCGGCCTTCACCCCCGTCCTTCTGAACGGCGCGAACATCCTCGTGGTGGTCCTGTTCGTGGACCGGTTCGAGAACGCGGCCTGGGCCCTGACCGCGGGTTTCCTGGTCGGGGGCTTCCTTCAGATGGCCTTCCAGGTCCCGTTCCTGCGCCGCACCGGGATCCGGTTTCGGCCCACGCTCGCCGGGCTGCGCGACCCAGCGGTCCGCGAGGTGGCCGTGATCTTCCTTCCCGGCATCTTCTCGGCGGGCATCTACCAGGTCAACGTCACGGTGTCGCAGGTCATCGCGACCACCCTCGACCCCGGGTCGGTCGCGTCGCTCCAGTTCTCGTTGCGCCTGCAAGAACTGGTCCTGGGCGTCTTCGCGGTGTCCGTGGCGACGGTGATCCTGCCGGCGATGTCCGAGCAGGCCCATCGGGGAGACCTGGCCGGGCTCAAGGCGACGCTGCGCGATTCGGTGGGGCTTTTGGGCTTCGTGACCCTGCCGGCGACCGCCGGACTCCTCGTCCTCGGGGAACCCATCGTGCGTCT
Organism: Anaeromyxobacter dehalogenans; assembly: GCA_020722625.1. Taxonomy (GTDB): domain Bacteria; phylum Myxococcota_A; class UBA9042; order DTJE01; family DTJE01; genus DYKK01. The sequence goes on along the minus strand of DYKK01000255.1, from coordinate 3,813 downwards.
GTTGTTTCAATACGGACAGTTCGACGAGGAATCAACCAGGATGACGACCTGGGCCCTCCTGTTCCACGCGGGCGGCATCTTCTTCATCGCGGTCTATCGCAACATCGTGCAGGTCTTCTACGCCCAGAAGGACCTGAAGACCCCGACCGTCCTCGCCGCGGTCGTGATGGTCCTGCACGTGGGGATGTGCTACGGGCTCGCCGTCCCCCTGCGGCACGGGGGCGTGGCCGCGGCGGGCTCGCTCGCCGCCGCGGTGAACGCCGGGCTCCTGGCCCTCGTCCTGCGCCGGCGCCTGGGACCCCTGGGCGGCCGGGCCATGATGCGTTCCCTCGGGAAGACCACGGCCGCGACCGTCGTCATGTCGCTGGTCGCCGGGGCCGCGGCCTGGTCCGGGTTCCTGGACGGGGTCGGGGGGACGGCGTTGGCCCTGCGGTTGCTTCCGGTCGTGCTCGTGGGGATTGCGACTTACGTGGCCGCGGCCCGGGCCCTCGGATGCGAGGAATGGCGCGACCTGTGGGGAATCGTCCGCCGCCGGGTCCTCGGGGGCGCGGTCAGCCGGGGTGGGGAGGGCGGCTGACCCGGTCGGCCCGCACCGGATCGCGCACGATCGCGACAGGCTCCCCGCACGCGCACCGCCCATCCGGACCCAGGCGGTCTGCGACCACCTCGAACCAGGATCGCCGGATCAGCCACCGGCCGCACGACGGACACAGGGTGTGCGACCCGTCGGACTCCACGTTTCCTTCATAGACGTACTTCAGTCCCGCCTCGAGCGCGACCGTTCGCGCAAGGCGCAGCGTCTCGGGCGGAGTGCGCGGCCGGTCCATCATCCGGTAGTCCGGGTGGAAGGCCGAGAAGTGCAGCGGCGTGTCCGCGCCCAGGTGGTCCCGGATCCACGCGGCCTCGGCCCGGAGGTCCGCGGCGTCGGTGTTCAACCCGGGGATGAGGAGCGTCGTGACCTCGACGTGCACCCCGGCGGCCCGGGCCTCGACCAGGGCGTCCAGGACGGGCGTCAGGCGCCCGGAGCACTGCTTGCGGTAGAACTCGTCCGAGAAGGCCTTCAGGTCCACGTTCGCCGCGTCCACGTGCGGGTACAGGACCCGGGCGGCCTCCCGCGTGATGTATCCGTTCGTCACCAGGACGATCCCGATCCCCCGGGGCCGCGCCACCTCGGCGGTGTCCAGGACATACTCCGCCAGGATCGTGGGCTCGTTGTAGGTGAACGAGATGGACGGGCTGCCGTGGTGCATGGCCAGGGCGACGAGGCGCTCTGGAGTCAGAATGAGGTCCCCGCTGGTCTCGCGTCCCCGCGACAGGGTCCAGTTCTGGCAGAACCGGCACGCGAGGCTGCACCCGACGGTGCCCAGCGACAGGCTCGTCGATCCCGGCAGGTAGTGGAACAGGGGCTTCTTTTCGATGGGGTCCACGTGCAGGGCCGTGGGCCGGCCCCACGCCGCGAGGACCAGCGTCCCGCCCACGTTCCGCCGCACCATGCAGAACCCCGCCTTTCCGGCGGGGATATTGCACCCGCGCGGGCACAGGCGGCAGCGCACCCTCCCCCCGGCGGCGGGTTCCGCGAACAGGGCCGGCCGATCCTGCGAGACGTCCACGGGTCCCTCCGGATGCTTGCGTCGGGTCCCGACCACTGATAGTGTAGCGCCGCGGCCTTGCGATGCGGAGACAGCGGACGTGATCATCTTGAAAACGCGAGAGGAGATCGAACGGATGCGCCGGGCCGGGGCGATCCTGGCCCGGGTCCTCGACCGCCTGTCCTCGATGGCCCGCCCCGGCGTCACCACGCGCGAGATGGACGAGGAGGCGGACCGGGTCATCCGGGACGCGGGCGCGACCGCGACTTTCCGCGGCCAGCCGGGCCTGACCGACCGGGCGCCCCCGTATCCGGCGGCCACGTGCATCTCGATCAACGAGCAGGTCATCCACGGAATCCCGTCGGACCGCGTGGTCCGGGACGGGGACCTCGTCAGCGTGGATTGCGGCGTGACGTGGGGCGGGCTGATCGCGGATTCCGCCGTGTCGGTCATCGTGGGTACGGCGTCCCGGGACGCCGAGCGCCTGGTCGAGACCACGCGGGCGGCGCTCCTGGCCGGGATCGGCGCCGCGCGGGCGGGCCGCCACCTCCACGACATCTCCGCCGCGGTCCAGGCCGTGGTCCGGGCCGCGGGGTACGGCGTGGTCCGCGAGTTCTGCGGGCACGGGGTCGGCCGCGACCTGCACGAGGACCCGCCGGTCCCGAACTTCGGCAACGCGGGGTCGGGACCGATCCTGCGGCCTGGGATGACGCTCGCCATCGAGCCGATGGTGACGCTCGGCAGCCCGCGCATCCGCGTGCTCGACGACGGCTGGACCGTGGTGACCGCGGACGGCCGGCCCGCGGCACACTTCGAGCACACCATCGTGGTCACCGACGGCGGCCCCGCGGAAGTCCTGACGCTTCGGAACGGGGAGGTCGTTGGATGACCCCTCCGGGATCCGGCGTCCGGGACCCGGGGTCCGGGGTCGCGTTGCACGTGGGCTCGCCGTCATGGCT
>DYKK01000255.1:0-1165 GCA_020722625.1 Anaeromyxobacter dehalogenans | reverse complement strand
TGACACTGACACTGACACTGTCTCTGAACCTGCCCTCTGAACCTGTTCCTGAACATGTCCAGGTGCCCGCGGGTCCAGGTTCGCGTCGAGTTTCTTCGTCGATCGGGACGGCGGATCGTGGGCGTGCCTGGTTCTGGACTCCGGTCCCGGTTCGTGATATCCAGCGCCCGCGTTTTCGGGGTGTCGAAACCATGAGCACGCTCGAGACGACCGGGGACCTCCACTCGCCCTCGGAGGCCGCGAACCGCGTTCTGATCCGGTTCGGGTGGGTGGCGGCCATGGTCCTGGCCACCGCGGCCGGGTCGCAGGTGGCGATCCCGCTGCCCTTCACGCCGGTCCCCCTGACGCTCCAGGTCTTTGCGGTCCTCCTGACGGGCCTGCTTCTCGGCCCCGTCGAGGCCCTCTGGGCCCAGGCGGCGTACGTGGGCCTGGGGCTGTGTGGGGTCCCGTGGTTCGCGGGGCTCGCCGCATTGCCGCTGCACGCCGCCGTCGCTTCCGCGACGTTTGGATATCTCGCGGGGTTCACGGTGGCGGCGCCGATCGTGGCCCTCTTGCGTGACCACGTGGGTCCAGCGCGGGCCTGCGGCGCCGGACTCGCCGTGATCTACGCCGCGGGTGCGACGCACCTCGCCTTCGCGACGGACCTGGACGCGAGCGCGGCGCTCACCCTCGGGGTGTTTCCCTTCCTCCCGCTGGACCTGGTCAAGGCGGCCCTGGCGATCCGGGTCGCGGGGTTCCTGCGCAGGAACGGGAGTCCGGTGTGACCTTGAAGGGTCCTTCCATCCGACTGCGACCCCACCACCTGCTGTGCGTCCAGGGATACCGGGGCAAGGGCTACGACGACCGGTTCCGCGAGACGATGGGCCGCATCGCGCGGGCGCTCGCGGAGGACCCGGGCATGCCCGTCACGGTCACGGACGGCCCGGACGACATCTGCGCGGCCTGCCCGCACCTGCGGGACGGACGCTGCACGTGGGACGAGGCGGGCGAGGAGTCGGTCCGGGAGCACGACGCGGCCCTGCTCGCGGCCTTCGGGATCGGGGACGGGGACCTCACCGCGATCCGCGACGTGGCCGAACGGGTCGCGACGGACGCCGGCGTGTCGGCGGTCGTGGCCCGCTACTGCCGGCCCTGCCCCTGGGTCTCGGACTGCGCGTTCGCCCGG
>DYKK01000254.1 GCA_020722625.1 Anaeromyxobacter dehalogenans | reverse complement strand
CTTGATTTCCCTGCGCCGCACTCCCATGTTTTCCCCCGGTGGGAGGCCTCATGAGGCCAGCGGCGATTTGTTCGATTCTATTGTGTGGTGAAAATCATGAACCTTGACCATTTCACGATCAAAGCACGCGAGGCGATCCAGGCCGCCGCCCAGGCGGCCCGGGAACGCACCCACCCCGAGGTCGAGGTGGAGCACCTGGTTCACGCGCTCCTCCAGGAGCCCGACGGCGTCGTCCCCAACGTGCTGCGGCGAATGGAGGTATCGCCCGAGGCCCTGCGGGGCGCGGTGGAGCGGCTTGTGGACCGCTACCCGCAGGTCCAGGGGGGCGAGGTCGCGGTCTCGCGCCGCCTGGCCGCCCTGCTCCCCGAGGCCGAGAAGGAGGCGAAGGGGTTCCGGGACGACTTCACGGGCAGCGAGCACCTGTTCCTCGCGGCCATGAAGGAGAAGGGGACCCCGCTCGCCGAGGCCCTGCGTGAGGCCGGGGTGCAGCGCGACCGGTTCCTGCTGGCCCTGAAGGAGGTCCGGGGCGGGGTGCGGGTGACGGACCCGGACGCCGAAGAGCGATACCGGGTGCTCGAGAAGTACGCGACGGACCTCACGGCGCGCGCGCGCCAGGGGAAACTGGACCCCGTCATCGGCCGCGACGAGGAGGTCCGCCGCGTGATCCAGGTCCTGTCGCGCCGCCAGAAGAACAACCCGGTCCTGATCGGGGAGGCCGGCGTGGGCAAGACCGCCATCGTGGAGGGGCTCGCCCAGCGGATCGCGAAGGGGGACGTGCCCGAGACCCTGAAGGACAAGCGGCTTCTGGCCCTGGACATGGGGTCGCTCGTGGCCGGGACCAAGTACCGGGGCGAGTTCGAGGACCGGATGAAGGCCGTCCTCAAGGAGATCGAGCGGGCCGAGGGCGAGGTCATCCTGTTCATTGACGAACTGCACACCCTGGTCGGGGCGGGCGCCGCGGAAGGGGCCGTGGACGCCTCGAACATGCTGAAACCCGCGCTCGCGCGGGGGGTCCTGCACTGCGTGGGCGCGACGACCCTGAAGGAGTACCGCAAGCACATCGAGAAGGACGCGGCCCTGGAACGGCGGTTCCAGCCCGTGTTCGTCGGGGAGCCGTCGGTCGAGGATACGATCTCGATCCTGCGGGGGCTTCGCGAGCGCTACGAGATCCACCACGGGGTGCGCATCCGGGACGCGGCCTTGATCGCGGCGGCCACCCTGTCGAAGCGGTACATCACGGACCGCCACCTCCCGGACAAGGCCATTGACCTGATGGACGAGGCCGCGAGCCGCCTGCGCATGGAGATCGACTCGGTCCCCGCCGAGGTGGACGACGTGGAGCGGCGCATCGCCCAGCTGGAGATCGAGCGCCAGGCCCTCTCGCGCGAGGAGGGGGAGGCCGCGCGGGATCGGCTGCGGGCCGTGGAGGCCGAGGTCGCGAATCTGAAGGAGACCGCGACGTCCCTGCGGGCGCACTGGCAACGCGAAAAGGAACTGCTCGCGGGGATCCGCGGGCGCAAGGAGGAGATGGAGCGCGCCAGGCATGAGCAGGAGATGGCGGAGCGGCGCGGGGACTGGGACGGGGCCGCGCGCCTGAAGTACGGGCGCCTCCCGGAGTTGCAGCGCGACATCGAGCGGCTGTCGGCGGAACTGGGCGACGTCCAGCGGGACCGCAGGATGCTCAAGGAGGAGGTGGACGAGGAGGACGTGGCCCGCGTGGTCTCGTCGTGGACCGGGATCCCGGTCGCCCGGATGCTCGAGGGCGAACAGAAGAAACTGCTGGCCATGGAGGAGAGGCTCCGGGCGAGGGTGGTCCACCAGGACGAGGCCATCGCGGCGGTCGCGAACGCGGTGCGGCGGTCCAGGACGGGACTGGCGGACGCGGCGCGCCCCATCGGGTCCTTCCTGTTCCTGGGGCCCACGGGCGTGGGCAAGACGGAACTGGTGCGGGCCCTGGCGGAGTTCCTGTTCGACGACCCCGAGGCCATGGTCCGCCTCGACATGAGCGAGTACATGGAGAAGCACTCGGTCGCGCGCCTGATCGGGGCCCCGCCCGGGTACGTGGGCCACGAGGAGGGCGGGCAGTTGACCGAGGCGGTGCGGCGCCGGCCCTACAGCGTCGTGCTGCTCGACGAGGTCGAGAAGGCCCACCCGGACGTGTTCAACGTCCTGTTGCAGGTCCTGGACGACGGGCGGCTGACGGACGGCCTCGGGCGCACGGTGGACTTCAAGAACACCCTGCTCGTGATGACGTCGAACCTCGGAAGCCAGGTTCTGCGCGAGGCCGCGGAGCAAGGATTGATGACCGACGAGGAGCGAAAACGGGTGCGCGAGAGGGTCTTCGCGGAGGTGAAGGCGGCCTTCCGCCCCGAGTTCCTGAACCGCCTGGACGATATTGTGGTCTTCAATAGTTTGACGCGTGAGGACCTCGAACGGATCGTGGACATCCAGATGGAACGGGTCACGAAGCGGCTCGCCGAGCGGGGCCTGACCCTGCACCTGACGCCTGCGGCCCGCGCGTGGCTCGCCCGCGAGGGGTACGACCCCGTCTATGGGGCGCGGCCCCTCCGCCGCGTGATCGAAAAGCGCCTCCTGAACCCCCTGGCCGAGGCCCTGCTCGACGGGCGCTTCCGGGAAGGCTCCTCCGTGTCGGTGGACGCCGGGGCCGACGGGCTTGTGTTTGCGTGAGGGCCTGGAACTAGAAGTTCACGAGAATCGTGGTGCGGGCCACGACATCGGGGCTGTTGCGGGTGAGGCCCGCGGCCAGGCCCACCCCCGCGGCCGCGCGGCCGCCGAACAGGTCGAAGGTCGCCGTCGGGCCCAGGAGGTGACGTGCCCCGCCCTCGGCCTCCTCGCGCTCCCACAGGTCTTCCAGGTCCTGGCCCTGGTACTCCAGCCCGAGCGAGACGAACGAGGCCACGGGAAACGCCGCGCCCGCGGTCACGATCACGTCCACCGGGTCCCGGCCCGCCGCGAAGGCCTTCTCGAGATACACGGTCCCCGCGACCTCGACGGGACCCACGGCCCCGGCCGCCTGGAGCGACCCGGCGGCGACGTGGGCGCGGTCGAGTTCCCGCAAGTACCCCGCGGTCACCCCGAGGTCCACGCCGAACCGTTCGCGGCCCAGCAGGACCTGTCGGACCTCGGCGCCCAGCCGCCACGCCCGTCCTTCCAGGCGTTCCCGGGTCGCCAGCGTCGCGGACAGCCTCGCGGACAGGGTCTCGAGCGCGTGGAACCCCGCGAACCAGGCGTGCTCGACCCCGTCCGGGGCCAGGGGGGGCGTGGCCCGCCGCCCGTAACTGACGGCGTACCCGCCGAAGACGCTCCCGGGAGTTTCAGCCTGCGGGACCTGCTGGAAGACAAAGGGGAGGTCCTCGCCGTGCACCGGCGCGGAGGTCATCCCGACTCCCAACAACAGGGCCATGCGCGTCATCGCACGCGCGTGAACGTGTGATCGCACGGATGCCTCCCTTTCTCATCACAGCCCTCGTCGGGCCCGGTACGCCTCGACCCCGCGCCGGAGCAAGTCCATGGCCGTCACGAGGTCGTCCTCGTTCAGGACGTAGGCGATGCGGACCTCGTCGCGGCCCGCGCCCGGCGTGGCGTAGAAGCCATCTCCCGGGGCGACCATGACCGTCCGGCCCTCGTGCTGGAAGTCGCGCAGGAGGAACGTCGCGAAGGCGTCCGCGTCGTCCACGGGCAGACGGGGCATCACGTAGAAGGCGCCCTGGGGACGCGCGCAGGAGGCGCCCGGGATCCGGGCGATCTCCTCCATCACGCGGTCCCGGCGCCGGCGGTACTCGTCGATCATCGGGGGGACGTAGCGGGAGAGCACCCGGTATCCCGCGGCCGCCGCGACCTGGTCCACGGTCGGCGGACACAGGCGGGCCTGGCCGAAGCGCAGGCAGGCGTCGAGGACGTCGCGGTTGTGGGTGACCAGAAACCCGATCCGGGCCCCGCAGGCCGAGAACCGCTTCGAGATGCTGTCCACGAGGATGACCCGGTCCAGGGCCCCGGCCTCCGCGGCGACCTCGAGAACCCCGGTGTGCCGCACCCCGTCATAGACGAACTCGCGATAGACCTCGTCCGCGATCAGGAAGAGGTCTCGGCGGATCGCGAGGTCCAGGAGGGCGCGGACCTCGTCCCTGCGCAGGATCGTGCCCGTCGGGTTCGCCGGAGAGCAGTAGAGGATCGCCCGCGTGGACGGCGAGATCGCGCGCTCGACCTCGCCGATGGGCGGCGGGTGGTAGCCGTCCTCGGGGCGCGTCCGGATGGGCGTCAGGCGCGCGCCGGCCATCCGCGCGAACCCCATGTAGTTTGTGTAGAAAGGTTCGAAGACGATGAGGTCGTCCCCCGGGTCGCACACCGCGAGCATGGTGAACAGGACCGCCTCGCTGCCTCCGTCCGTGACGAGGACCTCGGAGGGCGCGACGGGCGTGCCCAGGCCGCCCAGGTAGTCCGCCATCGCGGCCCGCGTTTCGGGCAGTCCGGCGGACGGGCCGTAGGCCAGGACCGGCTCCCGGAACCGCCGGATCGCGTCCAGCATCTCCGGGGGGGTCGGGATGTCGGGCTGGCCGATGTTCAGGTGATAGACCCGCACCCCTCGGCGCTTCGTCTCGTCCGCGAGGGAGGCGAGCCGCCGGATGGGCGATGCGGGCATCTCGCGGCCGCGTCTCGACAGTGGCACGGCTCTTCGCCTCGTCCGCGCTTCTTGGGGTCCCACGACCCTTGACGAATGCTAGGGCAAGCAGAACGGAAAGGCAATCCGGTCAGTCTTCCCCTGATTCACCGCCGCGACGGCGGCGAATCAGGATTTCGGATTGCGGATTGCGGATTTCGGATTGAAGTTCCAGACCCGCTGTCGTGAGAGGGTGGTGAATGAGGATCCGCGTCAAAGCCAACAGGTTCAATGGGTTTTGAAATCTGACGGCGGATTCTGGGTCAGCCTTGAGCTTTCAGCGGTCAGCCTTCAGCTTATCGCTGACTGCTGACTGCTGATCGCTGACCGCTTGGCAATTGCGCTGCTTGACGTCGCATCGCTCCTGGCTTAGATTGTTCTTGTGATG
>DYKK01000253.1 GCA_020722625.1 Anaeromyxobacter dehalogenans | reverse complement strand
ACCCGCCCACCCCCGGCCTCGGGCTCGGCGAACGCGACGGCATGGGCCACGAGCGCCACGTCCCGCATCTCGGCCACGTCGTGGACCCGCAGGACCCGTGCCCCGCGCGCCACGGCCAGGGCCACGGCCCCCGCGGTTCCGAAGAGGCGCTGGTTCGGGTTCTCGATGCCGAGGACCTGCCCGATGAAGGACTTGCGGGAGACCCCGACCACCAGGGGGCGACCCAGGGCAGCCAGGACCTCGAGGTGGTTCAGCAGAACCAGGTTCTGCCGCCACGTCTTCGCGAACCCGATCCCCGGGTCCAGGAAGAGGTGCGCCTCGGGGAGCCCCGCAGCGAGGACGGCCCCCATGCGGGCGCGAAGTTCGTCCGCCACCTCGGCCAGGAGGTCGCCGTAGCGGGCGTGGGCCATCATGTCCTCCGGGGTCCCGCGCATGTGCATGGCCACGGCCAGCGGCTTTCGCCGGCCGAGCAGGGAGGGCATGTCCGGGTCCGCCGTGAACCCCGACACGTCGTTCACCATCACCGCGCCCGCATCCAGCGCGGCCTCGGCCACGCGCGCGTGCCGCGTGTCCATCGAGACCGGGACCCGGTCCGCGAGGGCGCGCACCACGGGCAGGACCCGCTCCATCTCGACCGGTTCCGGGACCGGCCTTGCGCACGGCCTCGTGGATTCGCCGCCCACGTCCACGATGTCCGCGCCCGCGGCGGCCATCTCCAGTCCCCGGGCCACGGCCGCCTCCGGGTCCGCGTACCGCCCCCCGTCGTAGAACGAGTCCGGGGTGACGTTGAGAACCCCCATGATCAGGGGAGGGCGGCCGAAGTCCCCGGCGGCCTCGATGATCGCCCGCACGTTGTCCCGGGGAGCGGACATGCAACGATGATACCAGCGGCGGGAATGGACTGCCAAGGTGGAGGCGGAGACAGAATCCGCCATCACGGTCTCGGCTTCCAGGCCGCGCCTTCTTGTGCTTCAGGCTTCAGGGTGGATGGGGTTGGTCGTTTCGTGACGTGCCGCGAATTGGAATTCGCGGCCCCAGCATCGTTTGGGTTGGTCGTTTCGCGACCGGCTGCTCACCCCGGTCGGTCCTGGAGGCGCGATTTGAAATCGCGCCGGCTGCGCGGCCTCCGAGCCGCGCCCCTCGGGGTCCGCGATCCGGCATCCGGCATCCGGGGTCCGGGGCCCGGGATCCGGGGTCGGGGGTCCGGCATCCGGGGTCCGGGGTCGCGGTGCACATAGGTCCGTCGCGAAGCCCCGTCTCCGCGACCCACGTCGTCCTGACACTGACACTGTCTTTTGAACCTGCCCTCTGAACCTGCCCTCTCGGGTGTGGGCCCGGACAGGGTGACGTCCTGCGAGTTTCTTTGTCGGAGAGCAATTCGCCCCACAGCATGGTGCTCTGAACATCCCTGTCCATTCTCGGAAAACTGCGGCAAGATCCGGCGCATGATTGGAACCCTCACCATCGCGGAGGTGTGCGCCATCCTCCGCATCGGGGACCGCACCGCCTACGAACTGTGCCGCACCGGCCGGTTGGGGGGTGCGGTCAAGGTCGGAGGGCAGTGGCGCGTGGACAAGGCCGAGTTTCTGAAGTGGTTCAAGGCGGGGGGCACGACCGCCCGCCCGAAGAAGGCGGCGCGGAGGCGTTGATGGTCCGTCTCGAAGACCTCCAGACCGGCACCCGAGTTCGGGGCCTCAGCCCCGAGGGCATCGCCACGGTCAAGGCCGTCCAGTGGTACGGCGACCACGGGGTCGAGGTCATCTTCGAGGCCGGGGGGCGGCTGGCCAACCGGCTCGTGTACCGTACCGACGAGCCCGCCCTCGAACTGGTGGCCGGGGGCCGCCCGTGGTCCTTCGACGGCGATGGCGACCTGCTCCGGCTCGTGTCCGAGGCCCAGCGCATCCGGCTGGCGTGGCTCTTCGACCCGTACCTCGCGGTGACCACCTCGGTCATCGAGCCCCTGCCACACCAGATCAGCGCCGTGTACGAAGAGATGCTCCCCCGCCAGCCGATGCGCTTCCTGCTGGCGGACGACCCCGGCGCGGGCAAGACCATCATGGCGGGCCTGCTCATCAAGGAACTCATCGTCCGGGGCGAACTGGAGCGCTGCCTCATCGTGTCCCCGGGCAGCATCACCGAGCAGTGGCAGGACGAGTTGGCCGAGAAGTTCGGCCTGGAGTTCGACCTGCTCACCGGGGACATGATCCAGGCCAGCCGCACGGGCAACCCCTTCGAGCAGCACAACCTGCTCATCGCCCGGCTCGACCACGTCTCCCGCAACGAGGACATCCAGCGATTGATCCGGTCGGCCGCGGAGTGGGACTTGATCATCTGCGACGAGGCCCACCGGATGTCCGGGCACTACCTCGGGGGCGACCTGAAACTGACCGGGCGATACCGGCTGGGCCAGTTGCTCGGCACCCGGTGCCGCAACTTCCTGCTGATGACCGCGACCCCCCACAACGGCAAGGAGGAGGACTTCCAGTTGTTCCTCGCCCTGCTGGACGGGGACCGCTTCGAGGGTCGGTTCCGGGACGGGGTCCACACGGCCGACCCGTCCGACCTGATGCGCCGCCTGGTGAAGGAGGACCTGCTGCGCTTCGACGGCCGCCCCCTGTTCCCGGAGCGCAAGTCCTACACCGTCCAGTACGAGATGTCCGACCTCGAAGCGGCCCTGTACGCCGAGGTCACGGACTACGTCCGGGACGAGATGAACCGGGCCGACCGATTCGCAGACGACGAGGGACAGCGCCGGGTCAACGTCGGCTTCGCCTTGATGACGCTCCAGCGGCGGCTCGCGTCCTCCCCGGAGGCCATCTACCAGTCCATCACGGGCCGCCGTGAGCGGCTCGAGAAGCGCCTGCGGGAGACCCGGCTCCAGATGCGCGGCAAGACGGCCCGGGTCGTCCTGGGGGACAACGAGCCCCGCCTGACGAGGGCCGACCTCGATGAGCTGTACGACGACGCCCCCCAGACCGAGCGCGAGGAGGTCGAGCAGGCCCTGACCGACAACGCGACGGCCGCCCGCACCGTCGAGGAACTGGAACTGGAGATCACCCGACTGAAGGCCCTGGAGGACCAGGCCAAGACGGTCTGCCTGTCCGGCAAGGACGCCAAGTGGAACCAGTTGAACGCCATCCTGGATGACCCCCTGATGGTGGATGACCACGGGCACCGCCGGAAGCTGGTCGTCTTCACCGAGTTCAGGGCCACCCTGGGTTACCTGGCCGACCGGATTCGCACGCGGCTGGGCCGGTCGGAGGCCGTGGTCGAGATCCACGGCGGGTTGACCCGCGAGGACCGCCGCCGCATCGTCCACGCCTTCATGAACGACCCAGATGTCCTCGTGCTGGTGGCCAACGACGCGGCGGGCGAGGGCGTGAACCTCCAGCGCGCCCACCTGATGGTCAACTACGACCTGCCCTGGAACCCCAACCGCCTGGAGCAGCGGTTCGGCCGCATCCACCGGATCGGGCAGGACGAGGTCTGCCACCTGTGGAACCTCGTGGCCAAGGACACCCGCGAGGGCGACGTGTACTTCACCCTGCTCCACAAGCTGGAAGAGGAGCGCGAGGCCCTCGGGGGCAAGGTATTCGACGTGCTCGGGCAGTTGTTCGAGCAGCGGGCGCTGGCGGACCTGCTGATGGAGGCGATCCGGTACGGGAACGACCCGGAAGTGCGCGCCCGACTGCACCGGGCCGTGGACAACGCCACCGACCGGAACCGCCTGCGGGAACTGCTCGAAGTCCGTGCCCTGGTCCGAGACCAGATGGACATATCGAAGATCCAGACCATCCGGGAGGACATGGAGCGGGCCTCGGCCCGACGCCTCCAGCCCCACCACATCCAGGCGTTCTTCAGCGAGGCGTTCACCCGGCTGGGTGGCCAGATGGCCCGCCGCGAGGCCGGGCGGTTCGAGATCCAGCACGTCCCGGCCCCCATCCGGGAGCGCGACCGGCAGGTCGGCACCGGGGCGCCCGTGCTGAAGCGGTACGAGCGGGTCTGCTTCGAGAAGGACAAGGTGGACACGCAACCGCGCGCCCTGCTGGTCTGCCCCGGCAGCCCGCTGCTGGACGCGACCATCGCCCTCGTGCTGGAGCGGCACCGGGACATCCTGAAGCGCGGGGCCGTGCTGGTGGACGAGCACGACGACGGGGACGTGCCCCGGCTGCTGTTCTACCTGGAGCACGCGGTCGTGGACGGTCGCCTGACCCGGCGGGGCGAGCACCAGGTCGTGTCCACCCGGATGCAGTTCGTGGAGGTCCGGCCCGACGGGACGTTCGCGGACGCGGGCGTGGCCCCGTATCTGGACTGCCGCGCGGCCACCGAGGCCGAGCGGGCCGCGCTCACGCCCGTCCTCGACGCCGAGTGGCTGAAGGACGAGGACTGGGAGCACAAGGCGATGGGCTTCGCCATCCGGGAACTGGTCCCGGTCCATGTCGAGGCGGTCAAGGCCCAGCGCCTGCCCCTGCTGGACAAGGTCGAGGTCGAGGTCAAGGCGCGGCTCCAGAAGGAGATCAACTACTGGGACCGCCGGGCCGAGGACCTGAAGTTGCAGGAGGCCGCCGGGAAGCAGACGCGCCTGCCCGCCGCCGATGCCGCGAACCGGGCGGACCTCCTGGCCGACCGGCTCCAGCGGCGGCTGGCGGACCTCGAACGGGAGCGGGCCATTGCGCCCCGCCCCCCCCGCGTGCTGGGGGGCGCCCTCATCGTTCCCATCGGGCTGCTCCGCAGGATGACCGGGCAGACGCCCCCGGCGGCCGAGACCACGACCGGCCGCCGCGAGGAGGTCGAGCGGCTGGCGATGGAGGCCGTGATGGCCGCCGAGAAGGCCCTTGGGCGCGAGCCCCGGGACGTGTCCGACCAGCGGGGCATCGGCTACGATATCGAGTCGAAGGACCCCAGGTCTGGAATGCTCTACTTCATCGAGGTCAAGGGCCGGACCGGGGCCGACGACCAGGTCACGCTGCCCCGCTCCGAGGTGCTGTGCGCCCTGAACGAGCCCGAGCGGTTCCGGCTGGCCCTCGTGGTCGTGGAGGCCGGGCAGGCCCGGCCTCCCGTGTACGTGCGGGACTTCGA
>DYKK01000252.1 GCA_020722625.1 Anaeromyxobacter dehalogenans | reverse complement strand
GCCCGCCCACCCACCCCCTCCAACCCACCGGGGGCCCGCTTGCCCGCTCCCGCAGACCCCCGGTCGCGGCCCTGGAGCGCCGAGAGCAAGAGCGCGGCCGCCCCGGCGACCTGCGGGGCCGCCATGCTCGTCCCCCGGAAGAGGTCGGCCTTCTCCCAGTTCGGCACCGACGACGAGGCGATCCCCGGCGCGCACACGTCCGGCTTGGCCAGTTCACCGCCCCGCGACGAGAAGTGGAACACCTGCGTCGTCCGGACATCGGCCCCGAGCAGGTCCCGCGCGCTTTGCGGGCTCACGACCGCCCCGACCGAGATCGCGTGCAGCGCCGCGGCCGGAGACCCCACGGTCGAGAGGCCCGGCCCCCCGTTTCCCGCCGAGAACACCATCACGACCCCCGGGTTCTCCTCCGCGAAGCGGTTCACGAACCGCTCGATATCGGCCTCCCCCTCCAGTTCCGAGCCCACGCCGTAACTCATGTTCACGACGACCGGCACGCGATGTTCCCGCGCCCACCGGCCCGCAAACTCCAGGGCCCGTTTCATGCTCTCGGTCACCGTAGCGCCCCCGGACAGGCGGTTGTCCCCGATCTTCAGCGACATCACGCGAGCGCCCGGCGCGATGCCGTCCCGCCCCTCCACGCCGTTGAGCCGGAACCCCGCCGCGATCCCGGCCACGTGGGTGCCGTGGCTCCCCGTCGGGATGTGGAACTCCACGCGCTTCGGCCCCGAATCCGAGACCTCGATGGTCACGGCCATGCTCGCGGCGGCGAGGCCGCGGGTGGGGTCGTGCCCGGCGAGGCGCAAGGGGCTGAGGTCCTTTGAATACGAACGATGAACGTCCTCGCCCGAGACGTCCCCGTCGCCGTCCCGGTCCACGACCGCGACCCACTCTCCGGAACCGTCCCGGAAGAGCACGACCGCGAACCGGTCGTCGTTGCGCCCGTTTCCGTTGAGGTCCTGCACCGCCGCGTCCCGGAACCGCGATTCCTCGAGGAACCCCAGGAACACCGGCGGCCGCAGGACCGCGGCCGGACCGATCCCGTCGCGCACGAAGCCCGCCCGGGTGCGGTAGAGGACCTGACCCCCCTCGCCCTCCGGGACCGCCTGCTCGCACTCGACGGTGGCCTCGCCCGTGAAGTCCCGGGCCTCGATGACCTTGACGTCGCCCTCGGTCGTGGACTCGAGGCCCTGGACCCCCATGTCCACGCCCGTGTCGAGGACCGCGATGACCACCCCCCGCCCGTCCCACTCGGGGTGCGCCTTGCGAAAGGCCGCGGCCCCGATGGACTCGGTGTCGAGGAAGGTCGAGAACGGGTCCCCGTCCGCGCGGGCGCCCCCGACGAGCCCCACCCCCACCAGCACCGCGGTCCACGAGAGATGCGCCTTCAACCCATCCTCCTGGTCGAGGTCCGCGCCTGGAATCGTAGCAACATTCCAGGAATCGGGGACGGGGAGGGGATCGAAAAGAAACGCACCGCCTGACGCACGGCGACACTTCGTCGGCCGCAGCGGCGGGGACGGGAGGGGGGCAGGTTCAGAAGGCAGGTTCAGTGACAGAGGACAGAGACAGTGGCAGTGACAGTGGCAGGACAACGTTGGTCGCGGGGGATGGGGCGTTGCGGTAGGGCCCCGTTTGCCGCGACCCCGGACCCCGGAGCCCGGACCCCGGACCCCGGGGACAGGTTCAAGTTCCGTGTCAGCATCAGTGCGCCGTTGGACGCGATGGACCGCGCGAACCTTGAACCTCCCTTCCGTTTGTTGGACAATCCTTTCGCCTCCCGCGCGGGCGAACCATGCTCAACCCGCACCTCCTTCTCCTCCTGGCCCCGGGGGCCATCGCGGCCACCGAATGCGCCGCGGGTCGTCTTCACCCGGGGCGGGCCGCCGAGACCGAGGCCCGGAGCCGGCTGCAACGCGCGACCCGCCTGGTGGTCTGGCTCCAGAGGGTCCAGGAAGCCGACCTCGCCCGACTGGACCCGGAGGTCGTGGTCGTGGACTACTCGCGCGACGGGGGAGAGGGCGGGGAGAGGACCGTGCTCGAGGTCGAGCGCCTTCGAAGGCGACCCGGCGGGGGGTCGCGCATCGTCCTGGCGTACCTGAGCATCGGGGAGGCCGAGGACTATCGTTTCTACTGGAAAGACCTGCGAGGCCGGCGCTCGCTGGTCGGTCCAGCAAACCGGCGCTGGCCGGGCAACTACCGGATCCGCTACTGGGAGCCCGCGTGGCACGATGTCGTGTACCGGGGTCCTCGCTCGTACCTGGACCGCATCCTGGCCCAGGGCTTCGATGGGGTGTTCCTCGATACGGTGGATGCGGCCGAGCAGTGGGAGGACGCGGGGACCGCCGACGCCCCGGCCCGCATGGCGGCCCTGGTGCGCGCCATCGCGGACCACGCCCGCGCCAGGCGTCCGGACTTCCTGGTGGTGGCGCAGAACCCGGACCGCATCCTCGGCGAGCCGGGCGTGGTCGAGGCGCTCTCGGGCGTGTCCTCCGAGGCCCACCTGTTTCCCGGGGGTCGCGAGGCGCGTCCTCCCGTGCGAGACCGGGTCCTCGAGACGCTCCGACAGGTCCGCGCGCACGGGCTGGCGGTCCTGGTCATCGAGTACCCGCGGTCGGGCGCGCAGCGGGGACGCCTGTGGACCCTGTGCCGGGAGCACGGCTTCCTGTGCTTCGCGGGGTCCCCGCGCCTGGACGGGCCGGGGTTCACCATCGAGTCGGACCCGACCGCCCGCCCCTCACCCCCCCGTCCCCGCGACGACGACCGACCCCGATGGAGGGAGCCATGACGCAGGAGAGAAGGACGGAGCGACGGCGAAAGGTCCACCACCCGACCGAGGTCGAGCAGGAGTTTGCCGGACGCCGGTTTCTGGCCACGACCCGCGACATCGGGGCCGGGGGGATGTTCATCGAGAGTCCGGAACCCTTCGTCCCCGGAGATTTCGTCCGCGTGCGGTTTCAGTTGCCGGGGACGTCGTCCCACATCGCCCTGGAGGCCCAGGTGGTCCGCGCCGAGGGCGTCGCTCCGGACGGATCGCACGAGGCGGGGGTCGCGGTGCGCTTCCTGGACGCCCCGGACTGGGTCGTGGCCGAGGTCCGCCGGTTCGTCGAGGAGGGCGCGCCTTCGCGCAGGCGCCGCCCTTCCCGGAGATGACCCCGTGTCGTATCGCCGGATCGTGCGGCCCGCCCTGTTCCACCTGGATCCCGAGAAGGCGCACCTCCTGGCGATCCGGGCCCTGCGAGCCCTCGGGGCGTCCCCCCGCCTCGCCGCCGCGCTGCGCGCGAGGCTGATCGGCCCGCCGCGCGAACCGGTCCGCGTCCTGGGGCTCGCGTTCGATCACGGTCTGGGCCTC
Organism: Anaeromyxobacter dehalogenans; assembly: GCA_020722625.1. GTDB lineage: Bacteria > Myxococcota_A > UBA9042 > DTJE01 > DTJE01 > DYKK01. The sequence continues at coordinate 1,738 of DYKK01000252.1, read as the reverse complement.
GCGGCGGGGTTCGACAAGGACGCCCGCGCCCTGTGGGGGCTGTACGCCCTGGGCTTCGGTTTCGTGGAGGTGGGCTCGGTCAGCGCGCGCCCCTGGCCGGGGAACCCGCGGCCTCGCGTGTTCCGCGTGCCGGGCGAACGCGCCCTGATCAACCGCATGGGCCTCCCGTCGCAGGGCGCCGAGGTCGTGGCCCGCCGCCTGCGGCGCCGCCCCCCGATCCCCGTCCTCGTCAACGTGACCCCCACCGCCGACCCGTCGCTGTCCGGCCAGGCCAAGATCGAGGACGTCTGCCGCGCCGTCGCGGTCCTCGCCCCGGTCTCGGACGCCTTCGTGCTGAACCTCTCGTGCCCCAACACGCCCGACGGGCGGACCTTCCAGGAGCCCGAGGCCCTGGCGGCCCTGCTCCTGGCGGTCCGGGCGCATTGGGGCGACGGGTCCCGACCGGTCCTGGTCAAGGTCTCGCCCGACCTCGCGCCCGACCGCCTGGACGCCCTGGCCTCGACGGCCCTGCGGATGGGCGCGCGCGGCTTCGTCGCCACGAACACCACCCTGTCGCGGGACGGCCTGCCGGCCCCGCCGGCCGGCGGCTGGCCCGCCGGCGGCCTGAGCGGCCCCCCGGTCCGCGAGCGCGCCCTCGCCGTGGTCCGGAGGCTGCGCGAGGTCTCGGGCAAGGACGCGGTGATCGTGGGGTGCGGCGGGGTCGAGTCCCGCCGGGACGTCGAGCGTTTCCACGAGGCCGGCGCCGACCTGGTCGAGGCGTACACCGGGTTCATCTATGGGGGGCCGTTGTTCTGCAAGGCCGTATTGAGATAGAGGACTGGCCCTGTCGTGGACGCGGGAGCATCCAGGGACGACGCATTCGACGTCATCGTGATCGGCGCGGGCAGGGCCGGTCAAGCCGCGATCCGCACCCTCATCCGGCTCGGGGCTCGCCTGGCCTGGGTGGACCGCCGGTTTCCCGTCCTCGAAGACCGGTGCGGGGGCGAGGACCGGCCGGAGCCTGGGTCGGTCGAGGAATTCCCGGGGACGGCGCGCCTGGCCGGCCCGGGACGCGTGGAGGTCACAGGGGCAACGGAAGGCGTGACGCTGCGGGCCCGCGCCATCCTCCTGGCCACGGGGTCCTGCGTCACGGGCCTCGGCCTGGACGGCCTCGGGGTCGAGCAGGACCGCAACGGCTTCCTGCGCGTGGACGACCGGTGCCGGACCCGGGTCCCGGGACTGTTCGCCGCCGGCGACGTGACCGGCCCCCCGTTCACCGCGGAGAAGGCGGAGGAGGAGGCCGAGGTCGCGGCCCTGGCCGCGATGGGGAAACCGACCCGGAGGTTCCGGTTCTAGCGTTGCGCCGGCCCGAATCCGCCGTCAATTTCCGCAATTCTTTGAATAAACATGAAATCTGCTTCGTCTCATTTCACCACCCTGGGGCCGCGACTTCCAAGAAGTCCGGTATCCGGGGTCCGGGATCCGGGGTCCGGGATCCGGGGTCGCGTTGCACGTGGCCTCGCCGTCACACGCCGCTCATCGCGTCCAACGTGGTCCTGACACTGTCACTGACCCTGTTCCTGCCCTCTGACCCTGTTCCTGAACCTGTCCAACGACCCGCGGCTCCAGGTTCGCGGCGAGTTTCTTCGTAGATCGGGATGGCACCAGGCGGCAGCTAGCTTTTACACCACCGGCCGTGGTAAATCCCCAATAGGCGGATCGTGGGCCGGCGAATGGTTTGGACCATCCACGTGGGCGC
>DYKK01000251.1 GCA_020722625.1 Anaeromyxobacter dehalogenans | reverse complement strand
AGCCCGTTGGACGCGGGGGGGGCTTCGCGACGGATCTGCGTGCGCCGCCACCCCGGGCGCCGGATCCCGGACGCCGGATCCCGGATCCCGGACCCCGGATCCCGGACGCCCGTCCCCGGCGCGCTGTGGATTCTCGTCGCCGCTACTCCCTCCCCGCTTCCGCGTCGGCGATCCTCGCCATCATTTCGCGCACCGCTTCCTCGATCCCGCAGAAGACAGCGCGTGAGATGATTGAATGACCGATATTGAGTTCCATGACCTCCTGAATGAGGCAAATATCCCGGACGTTGCCATAGTCGAGGCCGTGACCGGCGGCCACGCACAGGCCGAGGCGCCCCGCCTCGGAGGCCGCGGCCCGGATCCGCTCCAGTTCCCCCGCGCGACGGGCGCCCCGCGCCTCGGCATAGAACCCGGTGTGCAACTCGACCTGCTCGACGCCGAGGGCGGCGGCCGCGCGGACCGTCGCGAGGTCGGGGTCCACGAAGAGGCTCACCCGGATCCCCGCGTCGCGCAGGCGGCGGATGCACGGCTCGATCCCCGCCTCCTCGCCCGCGACCGCAAGTCCGTGTTCGGTGGTGCGTTCCTGGCGGCGTTCCGGGACGAGCGTCGCCATGTCGGGCCGGATGCGGCACGCGACCTCGAGGACCTCGTCCGCGGCCGCCATCTCGAGGTTGAGTTCGGTCGCGACCGTGCGGCGCAGGACCTCCAGGTCCCGTTCCTGGATGTGGCGGCGGTCCTCGCGCAGGTGGACCGTGATCTGGTCCGCGCCGGCCTGTTCCGCGAGGAACGCCGCCAGGACCGGGTCCGGATACGGCGTGCCCCGGGACTGCCGGATCGAGGCGACGTGGTCCACGTTGACGCCCAGGCGGATGTGGTTCATCTGCAAGAACTCCTTTCATCGTGACAGGACCGGAAAACGGTCGAGAAGTCGCCCATGTCCGCGTCCACTCCCACGCCAACGGCGTGGGACAAACCAACAGGGGCTCAGGCCAGGATCCCGTCCGCCGCGGCCGCGGCCAGCACCTCCTCGGCGAGGGCGCGGATGCGCGCCTCGTCGTCCCCCTCGACCATCACGCGGATCACCGCGGAGGTCCCCGAGTAGCGCACGTTGATCCGCCCCTCCCGTCCGAGGACGGACTCGGCGTGCCGTATCGCGGCCTGGACCCGGGTCAGGGACTCGATCGGGGGCCTGGACAGGACCCTCGCGCTGACCAGGACCTGGGGGCAGCGCTGGAACACCGAGGCGAGGTCCGCGAGCGGCCGCTCGGTCCGCAGCATGACCTCGAGGACCTTCAGGCACGACAGGATCCCGTCCCCCGTGGTGGCGTGGTCCAGGAACACGAGGTGCCCGGACTGCTCGCCCCCGAGGTTGTATCCGTCCCGGAGCATGGCCTCGACCACGTACCGGTCCCCGACGTCGGTGCGGACCAGGCGAAGCCCCCTCCGTTCGAGGGCCCGCTCGAGCCCCAGGTTGCTCATCAGGGTGCCCACCACGCCGCCGCCCCGCAGGAGGCCGCGCTCGTGCATCCACGCCCCGCAGACCGCCAGGACCCCGTCCCCGTCCACCACCTGCCCGCGGGCGTCGCACAGGATCGCCCGGTCCGCGTCCCCGTCCAGGGCGAGCCCGAGGTCCGCTCCCTCCTCCACGACGACGCGTCCCATCTCGACCGGGTACAGGGCCCCGCACTGGTCGTTGATGTTCGTCCCGTCCGGTTCGCAGTGCATCTCGATGACCGTGGCCCCGAGTTCCCGGAAGACCATCGGCGCGACGCGATACGCGGCCCCGTTCGCGCAGTCCAGCACCACGCGAAGCCCGTCCAGGCGCAGGTCCCGCGGCACCTGGGACTTCAGGGCCACGCAGTACCGTCCGGCCGCGTCCTCGATGCGCCACGCCTTGCCGACGGCCCGGCCCGTCGCCGGGGGCGGCAGGAGGCCCGGGTCGCGCACGAGGGCCTCGACGCGGTCCTCCATCGCGTCGGGCAGCTTGAACCCGTCCCGCCCAAAGAACTTGATCCCGTTGTCCTCGAACGGGTTGTGCGAGGCCGAGATCACGGCCCCGGCGTCGGCCCTCATGCTGACCGTCATGTAGGCGATCCCCGGGGTCGGGAGGGGCCCGACCAGGAGCACGTCCGCCCCCATGGAGCAGACCCCCGAGGCCAGCGCCGTCTCGAACAGGTAGCCCGAGACGCGCGTGTCCTTGCCGATCAGAATGCGCGGTCGGCCCTTGCGGCCCGGCGCACCGCCGCCCTCCCCGAAGATCGTGGCCACGGCCCGGCCCAGGGCCAGGGCCGTCTCCGGGGTCATGGGAGGGGTGTTCGCGGCGCCCCGCACCCCGTCCGTCCCGAACAGGCGTTCCATCCGACCCACCCTTCCGAAGGGGTATCACGGGCGCGACCGGAGGTCCCCATGCGGGGCGTCCGGCCGATCTCCCTCCTCGGCGCGCGAGACCCAGAGGGTCACCCGGCGCGTCGAGAGCCGGCACTCGAGTTCCGCGGGACGCCGGCATTCCAGACTCATGGAAGCGTGTTTCCCCACCGTCGCGTCCTCCTCCGCGACCTCGACCAGGACCTCGACCGGCGTCTGGCCGCGCTCCACCTTCAACAGCACGGGCCGCGGGCCGAGCAGCGACACGCGCACCGAGGCGGGCTCGACCCGGCAGAGGAACCCCGGCGGGCACCCCTTGACGGACACGGAGACGTCCTCGCGGTTCAGGCGCCCCTGGATCGCCTGGACCGGGATGTGCAGGGCCACCTGGTCGTCGTCCAGGAAGATGAATGGGAACGCCGGCTTCTGGACCTTCACCTCCAGGCGTACGTCCTTGTCGAGCGTGCCCAGGTTCACGGGGTAGGTGAACAGCTCGTTGACCTGGCGCACGGAGGTCTTGGCCCCCCAGACCCGGACCTCGTGGGGCTCCACGCGCACCCGGTTCGTCGCGACCTCGAAGCCCTCCTGGGGCCTCCCGACGAAGTTGGACCGGACCGGGACCATCCGCTCGACCTTGGGCTCCGCGCGCACCACGAAGTCCGACGGATAGACCGACTGGATCGAGAGGCCGGTCACGCCCAGGAGTTGGCGGATCCGGTCGGGGTCGAACACATAGACCGTCTGGTCCGAGAAGCCGCGCAGGTCCACGAGGTAGGGGTTCGCCTTGCGCTCCAGCGCGCGGGCGAGGCGGGACCAGCGGTCGCGCACGCGCACGCGCAGCACCTTGGGCATCTCGCCGACGAAGACCTCGTGCTCCGAGAGGTTCGACAGGACAACGGGGACCTCGATGTCCACCTCCTGCCCCTTGTCCTCGCGCACCACCCAGAACAGGATCAGCGAGATCAGGATGGAAGTCGCCTTCAGTCCCAGGTTCTCGCGGAAGACCCGGTACCAGAGGGAGCGGCGGCGAACCAGGGTGCGCGTCACCCGGTATTGGGGGGCGATCCGGTCCTGGGTGTCCTGCGGAGCCATCCTACCTCCCCGCGTCGCCGTCGGGTTCCGGCGCGGGCCGCCGAGGACCGAAGAGCTCCATCAGGCGCTCCCGCAGCGACACCGCGTCGAGGCCACGCCGCAACTCGCCCTGAAACGCGAGCGAGACCGTGCCGGTCTCCTCGGAGACGACGAGGACCACCGCGTCCGTCGTCTCGGTCAGGCCGATGGCCGCGCGGTGCCGCGTACCGAGCGCCTTGTCCACCTTCGGGTTCTCGGTCAGGGGCAGGAAGCAGCCCGCGTGGCTGATCCGGCCCTGCCGGATGATGACCGCCCCGTCGTGGAGCGGGTTCTCGAAGGACGGCAGGAACGCCGCGAACAGCGTCCCCGCGGTCACGCGGGCGTCCACCTCGATCGCCTCCTCGGTGAAGGGCGTGAGGTCCGCCTCGCGCTCCAGGACGATCAAGGCCCCGATGTGCTTCTGGGCCAGGCGGGTCACCGCCCGGATGACCTCGTCGTACATCGTGGGGCCGCGTTTCCTCCCCCCGGCGAAGAAGAGGGGGTTCTTGCCGATCTCGGACAGGGCGCGCCGGATGTCGGGCTGGAAGAGCACGATCAGGATCACGATGAAAGAACTGACGAACTTGTCCAGGACCCAGTTCAGGGTCGTAAGATTGAGGATATTTTCTTGTGAAACGGCAAACAGGGCCAGCACGATCAGGATGCCGGCGAGCATCTGGATCGCCCGCGTCCCGCGGATCAGGAGCATCATGCGATACACGAGGTAGAAGACCAGGGCGATGTCCAGGACGGAGGACACGAACTCGATGCCGGGAACCGAGCCGAGAAGGTCGTGGAACAGGTTCACCGCGATGGCTCCTCAGGGCCCACCCGCCCACCCCCGGCCGCCGCCGGGCCAGGCCCACCCCCACCGTCCACCTGAAACGCCGGGTCCGCGGCCAGCCGGGCGCCCGTGGTGACGAGGCGCGCGGCCAGTTGATGCTCGGGGTGTCCGGTGGCGCCGAAGTCCGGGTGGAACGTCACGATCAGGTCCGGCTTGAAGCGGCGGATCTCGGCGACCACCAGCCCCTGCGGGTCGCCCTGCGCGCACCATTTCTCGTAGATCTGGTGGCGCAGCGGAAAGGATTCCACGGGGAGCGGGGCGTTGAAGAAGTGCTCGTGCCGGAGTTCCACGCGGTAGCGCTCGGCCACCGCGGCCATCTCGCGCCCGCGGATCGTCGCGAGGTCGGGTTCGCACCCCTCGGGGAGGCAGCACTGCCCCCCGTCTCCGTGGGTCAGGATCAGGAAGAATGTTGGATTCCGATAATAGATAGACGAACGAGCCAGGAGCGTCCCCGAAAAGCACTCGTCGTCCGGATGAGGGGCGCACCACATCGTCCGCGCCCCATCCCGAAGCAGGGCCTCGACCGGCCGGGGCTCGGGCGCGCCGTCCGGTCGTACCGGCGCGTGCGCGCAACCCGTGAGCCAGGACGGCCAGCCCATCGCGACGCCCCCCCACCCCATCGTCTTCAGGAAGGACCTCCGGTTCATCGTCATGGGCAACACCCCACGAACCAAGACCCGCTGCATCATACTAGACTGGCGGAGTCGGGTCCACCGCCCACGATCCGTCATCCCGGTCTCGGAAGAACGACGGAACGCCCTGATTTGTCGCGGTCTCGTG
>DYKK01000250.1 GCA_020722625.1 Anaeromyxobacter dehalogenans | reverse complement strand
CAGGCGGCCGGGGGTGGGTGGGTGGGAACCAAGGAGTCCAGCGTGTACGAGCGAATGCGCGAGGCCATGGTGGTGAACCAGATCATCGCCCGCGACGTCCGGGACCCCGAGGTCCTTCGCGCGATGCGGGCCGTTCCCAGGCACCTGTTCGTGCCCGAGGGGATGCGGGACCACGCCTACGAGGACCGCGCTCTGCCCGCAGGATACGACCAGACGATCTCTCAGCCCTACGTGGTGGCCGCGATGACCGAGGCCCTGCGCGCCGGGCGCGGGATGAAGGTCCTCGAGGTCGGCACGGGCACCGGCTACCAGGCCGCGGTCCTGGCCGAGTTGGGGCTGCGCGTCTGGTCCATCGAGATCGTCCCCGAACTCGCCCGATCCGCCCGGGAGCGCCTGCATGGTCTCGGCTACTCCTCGGTGACCGTCATCGAAGGGGACGGGTACGCGGGCTGGCCCCCGGAGGCGCCCTACGACCGCATCATCGTGACGGCCGCGCCCCCGGACGTGCCGCAGGCCCTGAAGGAGCAACTGGCGGTGGGAGGAAGGATGGTCCTGCCGGTTGGGGACCTGGATCAGGACCTCATCGTCCTCCAGAAGACGCCGGACGGATTCGTCCGTTCGGTCCTGTTCCCGGTCCGGTTCGTCCCGATGGTTCACGGCGCCGGCGAGTGACCGCCGGCGCCGGGGGTCTCGGGGTCAGTAGCGACGGTCGCGACCGTAGCCGCCGCGGTCCCGCGAACCGCCACCGCCACCGCCACCGCTCCGCTCGCGGGGGAAGTCCACCTTGATCGTGCGGCCGTCGAGGATCGTGCCGTCCATCTCGCCCTTCGCGCGCTCGGCCGCCTCTTCGGTCTCGAAGGTGACGAAGCCGAACCCGCGCGACCGTCCCGTCGCGTGGTCCGTGATGATCCGCACCTCCGTCACCGGCCCGTAGGCCTCGCAGGCCTCCTTCAGTCCGGCCTCCGTCGTGGCCCACGCCAGCCCACCGAAGAACAGTTTGGTACCCATGCGAACACTCCTGAATCTGTCAACCTGGGGGTTCCGCCCCCTCCGGTGCCCGTCACCGACGGGCCAACGCCGTCATGGAGGCATCGGGGCCGTCTCCGGCGCCAAAGTCCACACGCACGACCCCTGGACGGTTCCCTTGCTCAACAGCCGTCATCGCGTCGGGTTTCGGGAAACGGGCGGGTTCAGGGCGGGACTCCGACCTCCAAGAACAAACAAAATCTACGCGGATGGAATTCGATTGTCAAGTCTTTTTTTTCACCCCACGTCCGACCGCGTTCAACGGACCTGGATGATGCGCTTGACGGCCTGGAGGGGGATGCGGGCGACCCCCTGGTCCTCGCGCACCACGAGGCCCGAGGCGTCCACCTCGACCATGGTCGCTCCCTGGGCCCCCCCGACCTCCAGGGTCCCGTCCGGGAGCAGGCGGACCTGCTTGCCGACCCCCGCGCGCAGTTCCTCGACCAGGCCGGGGACCTGGGCGGTCGCGTCCTTCCGGGCCGCGGCCTCGTCCGCGCCGCTCAGGCCCCTCTTGAACTCGCGCAGGCCGCGCCCGAGCCCGCCCAGGACGGACGGGATCCGCGTCGCCCCGAACAGAAGCAGGATGATCAACGCGATGACCAGCAGTTCGCCGGTATTCACACCGAACATGGCCAGCATGATGACCTCCCCCGTCGGGGCGGGACTACCGGAACACCTTCCCCGCCTTGTCCCCGACTCGATCCAGCGTATTCACCGTGGATTTGACCCGGTCCACGGCGCCTTCAGCCTTGTTCTGCATCCGCTCGGGCGTGTCAATCACGCGCTCGGTCTTGCGGGCGTATTCCTCGGGCTGGCGAAGGGCCTCGTCCTGGTCACGCAGGGCCTGGTCCACGCGCTTCTCCGGGTCCAGGGACGCCCCCCCGCCGCCGCCCTGGCCCCCTCCGGCGACCAGCGAGTACTTGGACGACTTCTCTCCGAACTCGTTGGCCTCGACCTTGTCGGCCCACGACACGAGGACATCGAAGTCCGTCTCGCGGTTCGGGGGGACGGGGATCAGCAGGGCGCGCGGGTGCCCGATCAGTTTGCGGATCACGTATGCCTGGAGTTTCGAGTGCTCCTTGTACCAGATGTGGGGCCGGTCGCGGGCGTGCTTGTCGTCCCCTCCCTCCACGACCTCGTATCCCAGTTTGGGGTTGCGCAGCATCTCGACCAGCCGGAAGACGTTGTCCTCGCCCACCTCCCGGTCGGCCGGGGGCATCCCGTTGAAGACCTTGACCCGCGCGAAGCCGGTCGCCTTCTTGAAGCCGGGCTCGTCGCGTATCCCATCGAAGTCCTTGTCCTTCCTCGCCTTGCGCAGCCTCTCCATCGCCTCCTTGTCCCCGATGTCCGCGAGGCGCAGCAGGTACTCGACGGCGTTGTCCGTGTCCCCGAGCAGCGCGTGGCAGCAGGCCGCGTCGTAGAGGGCCTGGACATACGCAGGGTCGCGCTCCAGGGCCTGGGCCAGCAGTTCCAGGGCCCCGCGGTAGTCGCGCTTCTTGTACGCCTTGTACGCCCGCGCGCGGACCTTCTGCGCCGCCCTCTGGTCCGCCGGGTCGGCCTTGTGGGGGCGGTACTTCTTGCGGCCCGGGGCGGACTGGGCCGCCTGGCGCCGGCGCTCGATCTCCTCGGGGCTCTCGGCCTGCGGGGTGAATCCCAGACGGCCCAGGGCGTTGCGGGCGAGGTGACGACCCTCCTCGTCCCCCTCCCGGTAGAGTCGCTGAAAGGCCGGGGCCACGGCCTCGCGCTCACCCGGTTTCAGCGTGGCGATGTCCCGGTAGGCTTCCCACAGGGCCACGCAGTACTTCAGTTCCGCGATTCCAACCGGGTCCGGGGTCGCGAGGACCGCGTCGCAGTTCCCCTTCTGGCGATCCCACTGGGATGGCGCGGACTGCGCGACCGCCCCCCGGGACCCGGCGACGGCCGTCCCCAACACGCCCACGACGAACCAGACCGCACCTCTCATGGCGCACCCCTCGCGACGCGACTTGATGATAGCAGAAAGCCGGCCGCATCTGTTCAGGGCTCGCTGGTCAGCCGCTCCACCTCGTCGAGCGTCCGCCGGAAGAGGTCGAAGGTCGCCTGCATCGCCTCGGGTCGGGTCAGGTCCACCCCCGCCCGCCGGAGGGTCTCGATGGGGTAGTCGGAACCCCCGGCCCGGAGGAAGGTGAGATAGCGCTCCACCGCGTCCGGATCCCCGGCGCGGACCCGAGCCGCCAGCGCGATCGCCGACATCAGGCCCGTCGCGTACTGGAACACATAGAAATTATAATGGAAATGAGGGATGTAGGCCCACTCCCATCGGTCGTGCTCTCCCGGCGTGAAATCCGGTCCGTAGTACTTGCGGATCAGGCGGGCGTAAATCTCGCCGAGCCCTTCCCCGGTCACCGCGCCCCCGTCCTCGACGAGACGGTACAGGTCGCGCTCGAACTCGGCGAACATCACCTGGCGCAGGACGGTGGTCCGGATGGATTCGAGCCGGCGGGTCAGCAGAAAGAGGCGCTCCTCGCGCGTCCCGGCGCCTTCGAGCAGCGACGACAGCAGCATCTCCTCGTGGAAGGTCGAGGCGATCTCGGCCAGGAAGATCGGGGCCTCGGCGTTGACGTACTCCTGGGCCTGGTGCGAGAACCAGAAGTGCATGGCATGGCCGAACTCGTGCGCCAGGGTGAAGACGTCCTCCACCTCGCCCATGTAGTTGAGGAAGACGAGGGGATGGTCGCGGTAGGTCGCGTTGCAGAAGGCGCCGCCGCGCTTGCCCCGGTTGGGCAGGGCGTCCATCCACCGGTTCGAGGGATCGAGGCCGGTGGCGAGGACCTCCATGTAGTCGGGGCCGAGGGGGCGCAGGGCGTCCCGGACCAGGTCGAGGGCCCGCTGGAACGGAAGGTTCTTGTAGGGTGACGGGAACAGGGGCACGTACAGGTCGTGGTAGTGGACGGCGTCGAACCCGAGCAGGCGCTTGCGGAGGGCCACGTACCGGTGGAGCGTCGCGGGCAGGTTTTCGGCGGTCACTCGGAGCAACTCGTCATGGACCGCGACCGGGACCGCGCCGCGGTCCAGCGAGGCCTCGAGCGCGGAGGCATACCCACGGGCCCGCGCCTCGAAAACGTTCCCCTTCACGGTGAGGTCCAGGACCGACGCGAACGAGCGCGCGAAGGCCCCGAGCGTCGAGAAGAACTTCCGCACCGCGTCCTCGCGCACCGCGCGCGATTCGTCCGCGCGCAGCCTCGGAAAGGAGGCGCGGGTCAGGGGCATCTCCCGGCCCGAGGGGTCGAGGACCGGCGGGAAGGTCACGTCCTCCTCGAGGGCGTTCAGGATGAACCGGGACGCGGCGGTCACGTCCCCGCTCATGGCGAGGATGCGCTCCTGGTCCGGGGTCAGGACGTGGGGCCGGCGGCGGATCAGGTCGTCCACGTAGTGCGCGTACTTGGCGAGGCGGGGCGTACGGACGAAGGACCGCAGGCGCTCCGGGTCCGCGGCGAGCAACTCGGGCTCGATGAAGGATCGGGCCTCGTTGAACCGGGTGACGAGGGTGTCGGCCTGGTCCGTCCGGACCTTCGCGTCGTCCCGCGTGCGGTCCGTGGCGTAGTCGAGCCGGGCGTAGGACGCCAGGCGATCGAGTTTCTCCGCGAGGTCGAACGCGAGGTCAAGGCACTCCCCGAACCGGCGGGCGTCGCGGGCGACCCGGCCGCGGCACCCTTCGAGGTCCGACAACCGGGCCTGGAGGTCCGCGCGGGACTTCTCCCAGGCATCGAGGTCCCGAAACAGGTGAGACAGGCTCCAGCGATACGCCTCGGGGACCTCCTCCCGGGGCGCGTCGGCCCGGGGCGCGGTTTCGGGAAGCGGTTTCGAGCCGGATCCCACCGCGGAAAACAGGCCCGCCGCGAGCACGCACCCCGTGGTGGCTCGCACCGTCGCGCAGGACTCGCAGAAGAGACGCGCCATTTCTCCCTCCTCCCTGGTCGCGGAACGAAGTCTCCAGACGCCGGGCGCTCCTGTCAAGTTTTTCGAGGGCCCAAATCCGCCATCAGTTTCCGCAATTCTTCGAATAGACATGAAATTTGCTTCGTTTCATTTCACCACCCT